>NZ_JBHTSF010000003.1:0-47295 GCF_042795295.1 Streptomyces sp. NPDC056486 | reverse complement strand
GTTTGGGGGGCGGGGGGGGGGCGGCTGGGCGGGCCCCCCCAACCCGCTCGGGCCGGCCCCCCCCGGGGGGGCGCGTATTCCGCGGCCCCGGCCACCCCGCCCCCCCCCGTCGCCGCTCCCGGCGCGAAGGTCGGTGGCCATGCCTGGGCCGGCTACATCACGATCAGCTACGGCTCGGCGCACGGCCTGGACCCCGCGCGCACCACGGTCATCACCCAGGACACCCCCGGTGTGCCCGGCGACTCCGGCGACAACCAGGTCTTCGGCTACGCGATGATCTCCCGCGACCTGGACGGCGACGGTCTGACCGACCTGGCGGTGGTGGCCCGCGGTCACCGACCGGAGAACAACGTCAGCGGATCGGTGATCGTCCTGTGGGGCCGGAAGAGCGGCATCTCCGGCCAGGACGCCGTCCGCGTCGACGCACCGGCGAACGCGCAGGTCGGCGACGACATCACCGCGGGCGACTTCGACGGTGACGGGCACACGGACCTGTTCATGCGCAACGGCGAGGACTACGACTACCACGACGTGCTCTACGGCCCCTTCGGCCGCGACGGCGTCCCCGCCCGCGAGCAGCAGGTGAAGGTTTACAGCACCGACAACTTCATCAACTCGACTGCCACAGGCGACTTCAACGGCGACGGCATCGAGGATCTCGCGACCTTTTACGTGTACGAGAACCACGCCGAGGGCGGCAAGCTGTGGCTCGGCACCAAGACCGGCCTCTCCACCGTTCGGCAGCGCCTGAACTCCTCATCCAGCACCGCCGTCGCCGACTTCGATCAGGACGGCTACGCGGACCTCGCCACTCGGATCTTCCCGAACGGTGACACCGAGGGCACCGAGGAGGACCCCGGCACCGTCAAGGTCTACTACGGTTCGCCGTCAGGACCCAGCCAGACGCGTACGCAGACGATCACGCAGAACACGGCGGGCGTGCCCGGGGCGAACGAGAAGGGCGACCAGTTCGGCGGACGTCTTGGCGCAGGCGACGCGAACGGCGACGGATACCCCGACCTTGCCGTCGGCGTCCCCGGAGAAGCGATCGGCTCGAAGGCGAAAGCCGGCGCCGTGGTGCTGCTCAAGGGCGCCAAGGGCGGTCTCACCGGTAAGGGCTCCCAGGCGTTCCACCAGGACACGGCAGGCGTGCCGGGTGTCGCGGAGTCCGGCGACGTGTTCGGCGGGTCGGTACGCCTGCTCGACGTGACGGGTGACGGCAGGGCGGACCTGGTCGCGGGCGCGCCGGGCGAGAACCTGAGTGCCGTCGTGAACGGCGGCGCGGTGTGGCTGCTGCGCGGCACCGCCTCCGGCGTCACGGCCTCGGAGTCGGTCGCGCAGAACCCGACGGATGTCGGGGCACCGGCGGCGAAGGCGTTGTTCGGCTTGAACCTGAGCGGCGACAACGGCCCCGGAACGGTGATCCCCTAGAGGTCCTGGCGGCGCAGCAACCACCCCGCCCGCCCGGCGCCGAGCAGCACTCCCGGGGCGCTGCGCCGAAAGGTCAGCAGACGCTGTCCGTCGGCTTCGGGTTGCCCAGGCCGAACAGTGGGCGCAGGCGCAGACCGGCCCAGGTGCCGAGGATGGCTACGGCGCCCCAGATCCAGCCGTGGAGTGACCCGGAGGCGATGCCGGCGAGGTAGGCGCCGATGTTGCAGCCGCCGGCGAGGCGGGCGCCGACGCCCATCAGAATGCCGCCGATGACGGCGGCGAGCGCTGTGCGGGCGGGGATGTTGCGGTGCAGCTGCCACACGCCGCCCGCGGCCGCGGCGACGGCCGCGCCGACCATGATGCCGATGTCGGTGAGGCTGTTCTTGTCGGCAAGCACCGGCCCCGAAAGCTGGGCCGCGCTGTCGGGCTGCTGCCAGAATGCCCAGGTCTCCGGAACGCCGCCGAGTGCGCCCACGACCTTCGAGCCCCACAGGGCGAACGCGCTGGTGACACCCCAGGCACCGCCCGAGACGAGCAGTACGCCGGCGCCGAGCACCGCAAGGACCACAGCGCCGGCGGCCAGCGGCCAGGAGCCCCGCACCGTACGGCGCAGGGCGCCGCGCGCTGATGGCGGGGTACCGACCGGCGGGGGAGTACGCCGGGCCTGCACGGCGCGGGCGATGAACCAGATCGCGGCGAGCGCCAAGATCGTCACCGCCCAGGAGCCGAACCAGCCGACGTGGTCGGACAGCACATACGGGTCGAGCGCGGGCAGGTTGTTCCAGAGGCCGAACTGCCAGGCGGCGAGGGTGGAGCCGGTGATGAAGCCGAAGAGGGTGAGCACGATGGTGCCCTGGCCGGAACCGACGGCGAAGAGGGTCCCGGAGGCGCAGGCGCCACCGAGCTGCATGCCGATGGCGAAGAGGAAGGCGCCGATGAGCAGCGCCACTCCGATCGGCCCGGCGCTGGGTGCGGGCACCGAACCGAACAGGCCGCTGCCGGTGCCGATGATCAGGGCGAAGAGCGTCGCGGTGGTGCCGAGCAGCAGGGTGTGGGCACGCAGTCCGGTGCCGTTGCCGACGGCCACCAGCTGCCGCCAGGCGGAGGTGAACCCGAACCGGGAGTGGAACAGGGCGAACCCGAGTCCGATGCCGAGCAGCAGCAGGACGCCTGGCTTGGCCCCGTGCTCCGCGAAGACGTAGCCGGCGAGTGCGACACCGATGGTGCCGGCCACCGCCAGCGGCACCCGTCGGACCGGCGGCGAGGCCTCGGTCGGCGGGGTGGGGGCGGAGGTGGGAGCAGGGGTGAGCAGGGCGGTCCGGGGCGGCGCGCCGGCATCGGGAGCGGTGGTCAAGGGGGTCTCCGGGGAGGGGAGGGGGTTCGGACAGGCGTGGGTCGCGTGAGCGCAGAGCGAGGCGTCAGCGACGACAGAGCGCGTCGTCGACGCTCCACGGCGTGGCCGCGAAGAGCGCGAGAGCGAGCTGACGGGCGGGTCCGAACATGCGCACCACCTTAGGCATCCCTCAAAGGATCCCGGAACGCCGTCTCACATAGAGAACACATGAACGAGACGGCCGCGCATTGGTCCCGGAGCGGTTCGGTCAGCCGCGATGGCACCTATCCGCGCGACGCGACGTCGATGGCCGTCCAGGCCATGCCGGTCGCCCCGTCGATCACGGCCCGGTCCGCTGCCTGTGTGCGGCATGCGGCGGTGAATTCCGCCTGGTGGTTGACCGCGGGAAGGCAGTCAAGACCGAGCATGGGGTGGATGGTGGGCACGAGATGGGAGACGTTCCCCATGTCGGTGGCGGCCCCCACGACGCTGTTCGGCAGTTCGGGGAAGCTGCGGCCGAGTGCCGTCGCATTGGCGACCCACAGGTCAAGCAGGTCCTGGTCCGGCCGCAGGTCGGCGTAGTCGGGGCCGACCTCCGCGGTGGACAACTCGCAGCCGGTGGCCAGTGCGCCCGCCTCGAAGCAGCGGCGCACCCGCTCGGACAGCGGCTGCAGGGTGTCCATGCTGCTGCTGCGCACGATCCAGCGGCCGCGGCTGACGTCGGGGATGACGTTGGCGGCGGAGCCGGCCTCGGTGACGATGCCGTGTATGCGATCGGAGGCGCTGGTCTGCTGGCGCAGCAGCCCGATGGCCACCTGGGCGAGGGTCATGGCGTCCGCCGCGTTGACGCCGAGCTCGGGATAGGCACCGGCGTGTGCCGCTTTGCCTTCGTAGACCACATCGAACTGGCTGACGGCCAGGCCGGGCATCGCCGCCATCTCGACCGCGGCCGGGTGAACCATCATGGCCGCGTGCACGCCGTCGAAGGCGCCCTGTTCCAGCATCAGCACCTTGCCGCCGCCCCCTTCCTCGGCGGGAGTGCCAAGTACCCGTACCGTCAGGCCGAGTTCGTCCGCCAAGGGGGCAAGCCCGATACCGGCGCCGACAGCCGCGGCGGCAATGATGTTGTGGCCGCAGGCGTGTCCGATGTCGGGCAGGGCGTCGTACTCCGCGCAGATCGCGATGTGGGTCGGCCCGGTGCCGATCGTCGCTTCCACGGCGGTCGGCAGCCCGCAGTATCCGTGCTGGACATCGAACCCCGCGTCGCTCAGGGCGTCGGCGACCCATCGGCTGGCGAGATGTTCCTCGAAGGCCAGCTCGGGGTGGGCGTGGATCCGGTGGGACAGGGCGATCAGGTCGTCCGCCGCGGCACTGATGTGCCGTGCCGCGGCCTCCTTGGCGGCGGTCATCGGCCGGCCGCCGGAGCGGTGGCGGCGATGTGCACGGCGGCGGGCCGGGTCGCCGCGTCGTACGCGGCACGAGCTCCCGTGGCGCCCATGCCGCTGTCACGGGCGGGTTCGTACAGCCGCTCGGGGCCGCCGCCCTGCCACTGGTTGACCCAGACGACACCCACGGGCAGTTGTGCGGCTGCCGCGATGTGATCGGGGTCGTCGGTGTACACGGTGGCCGCGAGGCCGTAGCGGGAGGCAGCGGCGCGGGTGAGGCCCTCCTCGAAGCTCGACACGACGGTGACGGGCGCTACGGGACCGAATGTCTCCTCGGTCATCACGAGCATGGTGTCGTCGACTCCGGTGAGCACGGTCGCCGGGTAGAAGTAGCCGGGACGTTCCGGTACGACTCCGCCCGCACGCACGGTGGCGCCCTTGTGGACGGCGTCCTCGACATGGCGTCGTACGGTGTCGCGTTGCCGCGCGTCCACGAGTGGCCCGAGCACCGTGGCGGGGTCGAGACCGTCGCCGATGGTGAAGGTGCCCGCCGCGGCGGCGAGCGCCTCGACGAAGCCGTCCGCGATCCGCTCATGGACGTAGATCCGTTCCATGGAGGTGCAGATCTGGCCGGTGTTGATGAACGCGCCGAACGCGACGGCTTGCGCGGTGGCCACCGGATCGACACCGTCGTCGATCACGGCGGGGTCCTTTCCGCCGAGTTCGAGCACGCTGCGGCTCAGGCGGCCTCCGGTCGCTGACCCCACGGCGCGGCCGGCCCCGACCGAGCCGGTGAAGTGGACGAGCCGTACCTCTTCGTGTTCCGTCAGCGCCGCGCCGGTACGGCCGTCGCCGAGGACCAGGTTCAGCACGCCCGGGGGCAGTCCGGCCGAGGCGGCAAGCTCGAACAGCCGCACCGTGGAGACCGGGGACCGCTCGGAGGGCTTGACCACGACGGTGTTCCCGGCGGCGAGCAGCGGGCCGAGTGCGCCGAGGACCATGACGACGGGAAAGTTCCACGGAGTGATCACGGCGGTGACACCGAGCGGGTGGCGGACGATGTCGGTCCGCTCTCCCGCAGGCCCCGGCCCTGTCACCGTTTCGCTGAACGGGTAGGTGAGCGCCTGGTCGGCGGCGGCCTTAAGACCGGCCACGGCCCCCGCTATGAAAGAGAGCCCGATGCCGACGGGTTTGCCCATCTCCCGGCATTCCAGTTCGGCCAGTTCCTCGGCGTGTGCGGCGATCGTGTCGGCCCAGGCGTGAATCCGTTCCACGCGCCGCGCCACGGTGAGCGCGGCCCACGCGGACTGTGCCGCGCCCGCCACGGCCACGGCGCGGTCGACGTCGTCGGCACAGCTCGCGCGAAAGTGCGCGAAGGCTTTCTCAGTGGCGGGATTGACCACAGCGACGGCATCCTCGCCGACCGGCTCTTCCCACCGGCCGCCGATGAAGTTCTGGAGGGTTTCCATGGTTGTGGCCATTTCTGTTCGGTACGGGTGGGACCAGGCATCTCGATACGAGGCGGGATCAGGCGTCGAGCCGGTCGGCCATGAGTTCGCCGGTCATGATGGCGGCGAGGTTGGTGTTGGCCCGGGGCACGGAGGGGAAGATCGAGGCGTCCACGACCCGCAGACCCCGGACACCCTGCACCCTGCACGCCGGGTCGACGACCGTCTCGGCGGCCCCGGGGGCGCCCATCCGGCAGGTGCTTGTGCCGTGCTGGGCGTCGATGACCGTGGAGAGCAAGTGGTCGTCGAGATCGCTGTCGTTCGCCAGGGCCTCGAACAGCGGACGGTTCGCCTCTTCGACCGATCCGCCGAGGACGGCGGCTGTCCCGGCGCCGCCGCTCAACTCGACGAGGGCACGCACGCCTTCCCTCATCGGGGCGAGATCGCGCTCGTCGGAAAGCATCCGCTGGGCGACGTACGGGTGCGTCGATGGGTCGGTGGAGACCAGGGTGAGTTCACCGCGCGAGTGGGTCCGGTTCAGCCAGACACCGAAGGCACCGGCGTGCGCCTGGGTGTTCGCCGTAGCCATGGCAAGCACGTTCTGGTTGAGCGAGACGAACATGAGGTCGTCGGAGTGCGTACCCGTCCCGCTGGACCAGCGCACGCAGACGTTGGTGTGCCGGTCGTGCGGTGACGTGATGGCGGCTTCGGCCCGCAACGGCAGCGAGAGCACTGTCATCGCGTGGTCCTGCATACCGAGACCGACCGGCAGGTCCTGGCGGACCTCGATCCCCAGGGCCCGCAGCTGACCGGCGGGACCGATGCCCGAGCGCAGCAGGATCGCCGGGGAGTGGATCACTCCCGCGCTGAGGATCACCTCGTCCGCGTATTCGGTGACGACGGATCCGTCGATCACCACACGGACACCGATCGCGCGGTCGTTCTCGAAGATGACGCTGTCCACCAGCGCGTCGCCGCGGATGGTGAGGCCGGCCAGCTCACGTGCCGGTTCGAGGTAGGCGTCGTTGACGCTGACGCGGCGGCCGTCACGGGAGTTGATCGGGTAGGGCGAGACCCCGGTGGCGCCGGGGGCGTTGACGTCGGGCGCCCAGCCGAACCCTGCAGCCAGGGCCGAGTCGGCCAGGGCCCGGTCGATGCTTCCCCAGGCGTCCCTCGGGGTCCGGTGGATCGGGGTCGGTCCGCCGCGGCCGTGGTAGGTCTTGTCGCCGAACTCGTCGTCGTCCTCCAGCTTGGCGAAGTAGGGCAGCACGTCGTCGGGCGCCCAGCCGGTACAGCCGAGCCGGGCCCATTCCTCGAAGTCCTCCATCGGCGGCCGGATGGCGATCTGACCGTTGACGGACGAACTGCCGCCGACGCCCCGGCCGCGCCAGTACGGGGCCTGCGGCTGTTTCTCGGTGCGTGAGGAGTTCAGTCCGGTCCACACGAGATGCTCCGAGGCCGCGGGGTCCATGAGGGCCACCACAGGATTGGGCGAGCGCCACGCTTCCGGCATCTGTGCCGAGCGGTAGTCGGGGCCCGCCTCGAGGAGGAGGACCCGTCGGCCGCGAGCGGCGGCGCGGGCGGCGATCGCCGCACCCGCGGAGCCCGCGCCGACGACGATCAGGTCGCGAACGTGTTCTGCCATCTCTACTCCTTGAGGCGGGAGCGTCCCGCGCCGGTGACTCCTGCACGGATGCTGGTAATCTGACGTACTGGGAAAGTTCAGTCAAGAATGAATATTCATTTTCTTTCCGTACAGGGGGATTGGTGTCGCCAGCCGCCGACAGCAGCTCAGCCATGGGTGACGGGAGCCCAGCCGCGGGCGACGCGCCGCTGATCGAGGACTTCGGTCAGCGGATCGGGCGCGCGATGGGATGGCCGCCCATGGCCGGACGGCTTGCGGGCGCCCTGATGCTCAGTCCGACCCCCATGACACTGTCGGAAGTGCAGGCGACCCTGGGGGCCAGCAAGGGTTCGGCGTCGGAGATGACCCGCCTGCTCATCGCGAACGGCACGGTCGAACGGGTGAAGGCGCCCGGTGTGCGCCAGGCCGGTTACGTGTGGCGCGACGATGCGTGGAGCGGCTGCCTCCAGCACCAGCTCGGCCAGACCGAGCAGCTGCTCGCACTCGCGCAGACCGCGCAGGAACGGGGACGGCGCCTGCCGGAGGCTCAGCAGGCGCGGCTGCGCGACATGCACACCTACTACGACTTCATGGTGGGGAATCTGCGCCGCCTGCTCGACGAGTACCAGCGCCTGCACGCCGGATAGCGACTCGCGAACCGCCCCGGAACGCCTGCTTGCCCGGGTGGTGGTGCCACCCGGGCAAGCAGCGCACGCGGAGCGCCGCAGTCTGAAACCGCTGCTTCAGCGGCGGCTGTAGTCGATCCAGGTGCGCGGCCGCTCGTTCTGGCCCGGGCCCGGTCGGGTGTAGTCGCATACGCCCTTGGGGAAGGCTTTGTGCAGCTGGGCCCTTTCGGTCTTGGTGAAGCGTATGCGGTAGTCGTCGAAGTCCAGCGGCTGGAGCGCGCACTTGAGAGTGGTCTCTGCCAGCGGCTCGCCCGCCTGCAGCCGCGGGTCCGCGCCGATGGGGTACTTGTCCGCGCAGGGTCCGCTGGCCGGGTATGTCAGTGGAGTGTGGACCCGCTTGGAGGGGGTCAAGTAGCAGGCGTCCGAAAGGCCGTTGGGCTTGTTCGCGATGACCTTCGCCTGCTTGCCGCGGGAGGACCCGTCGGCCGCGATGTTGGTCAGCCAGCGGTCCATCGACTTCAGTACGTAGGCGTCCGCGGTCTGTTGCTCACTCAGCGCCAACTTGCTTTCGATGATCACCTGGTTGGCCGAGGTTCCGTTGGCCGCCTGCAATCGCGCCCGCGTGATGTAGGACCAGTGGGCGGTGTGGACGTCGAGTGGCACCTCCTTGTCCGTGTGGATGCGGTGGTCGATGATCGGCGTACCGCGCAGTCCCAACCGCATGCTGTTGAGCAGGTCGTCGCGGTAGGCGGCCTTCAGTGCCCGCGGGTCCGCCAGGGAACGCTGGGCCGCCGGTGCGCCCTTGTCGTCGAATCCGCCGATGGCCGAGTTGAGCGCGATGAACTGGGCCGGGCTGATCTGTTTGCTGTTGAGTGCTTTGAGGCCGTACTGCACCCCGATGTTGTCCAGGGTGCTGCGAACGAAGCCGGTCTTCGGGTCGCGGCCGAACTGGTTGGCGTACGCCTCCATCAGCGTGCATTTCACACCGCTGGGGTTGGTGGTGGCGTTCCACAGCGCTGTGACGGGGATCGACTTGTCGCAGCGCTTGGCCGGGGTGCGTATGTCGAGGGTCTGGTCCGCCCCTATGCAGCTGCCGTAATCGAGGAGCCCGGTCACCGCGTCCCGCTGCTTGGGAGTGAACGAGCTTTTGGCCCCGGCGAAGTAGCGTACGAGCAACTTGCAGTCGCTGGCGACGCTCTTCTCTATCGTGAAGGGGTCGGGGAAGCCGGCCATGGGAATGATCCCGTCCAGGATCCCTGGGTAGGAGTCGGCCATGGTGAACTGCTGGATGCCGCCGCCGGACCCGCCCCAGCCGATCGTGTGTTTCACCGGTCCGTAGGTCTCGACGAAGTGCTCCTTCACCATCATCGCCGCCTCCGCCGAGACGGGGATGCTGCAGTTGGTCTCCAGCACGTTGAGAGTGGAGGAGGCGACCGCGTAGCCCTGGGACAGGAAGGTGTCATTGAGCACCCCGCCGGTCTGCGCACCCTGGTGGTGTCCGCCCGAACAGCCACCGCCGAAGCTGTAGACCAGCCTGCCGTTCCAACTCTTCGTGTGCCTCAGAGGCGTGGGATCGGTGCCGTCGTAGAGAGCGGCGGTTTCGTAGACGGCGCGGTTGATGGTGCCGGTCTCGATGCGGACGATGTAGGGCACCTTCCGGCCGCCTACGGTCGCGGTGGCGAGGTCGGCCGGGCGCTGGTCCGGGTCGGCGAGAGGAAGGAACGCGCCGAGTTTGCTGCGGTACTTGTAACTGACCTTGGAGGGCGCGGAGCAGAGCGGCTGTCGGGCAGGGGCGAGTCCGAACGCGGTCGTCTCGCAGTAGAACGGCGTGGCCTGCCGACCGGAGAAGACGGGGCCGGTGGACCGGTGGTTGGTGACTGTGCGAGTCGACGTGAGGCCGTCGGCCTCGGCGGTGATGCGGTTGCGGCCGTTCTTGAGGTGGGTGACCAGGCCGAGCAGGGTTCCGTCGGGCTGCCGTTGAAAACCGTTGACCGCGTTCCCGTTCACCTTCACTCGTACCGGGTCTTGGTGGCCGGCCGTCGTGATCCGCAAGAGCGCGTCCCCGCCGCTGGTCAGGGCTCGGTCCGGGGTCGATGCGATCGCGATACGGGGTGGGGGCCGATCCGCGCCCGCCGCCATCTGTTCCGGCGTCAGCGCCGTGGCCGCCATGACGGCACAGGCGAAGATCACGACGCGGCGGAGTCTGCTGCGCATACGTATCCTCCTTGATCAGGGACATGACATTCAGATGCGTCGGGTGTCGGGCGCCGCGCCTTGGGGCATGGGAAGGGCGGATCGCCCACTCGCCCACTGGGCCTTTCAGTCGACGATCGGCATCCGGCAGCCGACGCGCAGTTCGTCGGGGTCGCCGCGGTGACGGGTGTCGACGTGGCGATGACTCGGAGCCGCCCTCTGTGGTCGTCGCGCGGATGCCGGTCACGGCGATGGAGGCGACGGCGGAGTGCTGGGCCAGGAGCGATTTCGACCATGCCCGAGTTGGGCGTTGTCGCCCGCCGGCGCCGGAAACGGCCGTCCTGCAGCACCGCCGCGGAGAGATTCGGCCCGCCCCGACAGCGCCTCTTTCCATCCTTCCCATTAGCTAACGGCGCTTAACTTAACGGTAGGGGTCGGGAGGGGCAAGGGGTGTGCGGCGGTGGGTTATCTACCGCGTGCAGTCATGGACGTGGAGGGAGGAGTGATCGCGTCAAGAGGTAGCTCCGCCATCTCCACGAGGATCAAATAGGGTTCTTGCAGGGCTACTGATCTTTAACTTAGGAAGGCTGCCCGAGGCGTGCGGCTGCCGCTCGTGCTTCAGGGCTGGTAGACGCATTCCGCCATGGTCGCGTGCTTCTTCCAGCCCAGGGTCTCGTACAGCGCGCGCCCCGCGTCGGTCGCACCGAGGACGCCGAGGCCGGCCCCTTCGTTCAGGGCATGGTCGGTGAGCGTTCGCATCACGAACCGCCCCAGGCCGCGACGGCGATGGGCGTCCTCGGTCCGTACCCGGTCCATGACCGACACATCCCCGAGCATCGCCATCTGCCCCTGGGCCGCCTGCTCGCCGGCCGCGTCCAGCACTCGCGCGAAGACGACGGCTCCACTGGTTTCCAGGGTCACGGTGTACCCCTCCGGCCCGGCCGGATCGGTGACCATGAGGTCGGTGACCATCAGGTGTCCGGTCTCCTCGTACGCCACCACCCACCCGGGGGACAGCCACGGCTCAACCGTCTCCGGTTCGATGGGCATCTTCATCCAGGTCCGCGGCACGGTGACCGAGGCGGCGGCGCTGCGGACCCGCAACTCATCAGCCTCGGGCAGGACATGGCGTCCCACTTCATCCCGGTTGTCGGCCACCGCGATGTAGAACCCCCAGGGCATCTCGACCGGCGGCGGCGTTCGCCGCGATGCGGCCCAGCCCGCCACCCAGGTCTCCACCAACTCCGCAACCATCAAGTCCTCCCGTGCCAGCAGTAGTTGAGTAATGGTTACTTGCCGAGGGTGGACATTACATTGCCGAGGGTTCTCCGGCATTCGTTTTGGGAACGGCTCTTCTGCGAGGGAGAGGGGGCAAGCTCGAGAAGCCTTGTCATGCGGCAGATGCGGTGGCGACGTGACCACCCCTGACCACAGTGGCAGTGAGTCGACCTTCGTGCGTGGCATGGCGATCTTCGCCGCCGTCGTCACTGCCGCCGTTTACCTGCTCGGACTGCTGAGCGTCGGTATCGCTGTCAGTGAGGTCGGGGAGCCGACTCCACGCCCATGAATGAGTGCCGCAATGCGCCCCATCGGCCGCAGGGGGATCAAGGGTGCGGTCGTATTCACGGCGGGCGCTTTTGTGCAGGCGAACCGGCGAGACCGTTTGCGGCCAGCGCCTCTCACGCTAGGTTAATTCAGAGTAGCCTAAGTGTGTGAGTACACAGCCGGTCAAGCGTCCCGCCAACCGTAGAGCCCAGATCCTGCGTGCCGCCGCCGCGCAGTTCCATGAGCGCGGCTTCCACGCGGTGGGTCTCGGTGATATCGCGGGTGCGGTCGGAATCTCGGCGCCTGCCCTCTACCGGCACTTCAAGGGTAAGCACGATCTCCTGGCCGCCGTGGTGGCCGACGGGTTCTCCGCGATGGATGCCGCGGTGCGGGAAGCCGACACGCTCGATGCCGCGGTATGGGCGATGGCCGAGCTCTCCGTCGAGCGGCGCGAGCTCGGCGTGCTGTGGCAGCGCGAGGTGCGGCACCTTCCGGAGCCGGTGCGCGAGGAAGTGCGTCAGCAGTTCCGGGGGCTCGCAGCCCGTCTGGAGGGACTCGTCCAAGATCGGCGAGCCGACCTCGGACCGGGCGACGCCGGCCTGCTGACCTGGGCGATGCTCGCCGAGCTAGGGAGCCCGTCGCACTCGCGGATCGGCGTGTCCGAGGGGCGGCTCGTCGAGCTGCTGTACGAGATCGCGCAGACGGTGCTCACGGCGGTGCTCACGACGCGGCTGCCCGAGGGTGCCGTCGGGGCCGGGCGGCGCGTCGCGGTGCCGGTGGGACTCGCCTCCGCCTCGCGGCGTGAGTCCCTGGTGGCCGCGGCGACCAAATTCTTCGGACAGCAGGGTTTCCATGAGGTGGGCCTCGTGGAAATCGGTGCGGCGGCCGGCATCGCGGGCCCGAGCGTGTACAAGCACTTCGCCAGCAAGGGCGACCTGCTGTACGCCGCCCTCAACCGGGGCGCCCAGGCGTTGCAGCTCGCCCTGGCCGAGGCCAGGGCATCCTCGAGTACGCCGTTGGAGGCACTCGCCGCCCTGCTGCGCGCCTACGTGAGCCTCGTGGAGACGCACAACGACCTGTTCATGGCGCTGGTGACCGAAGTGATCCACCTCCCGGACGAGCAGCGGCACGACGTGCGGCGCACCCAGCACGACCACGTCATGGAGTGGGTGCGGCTGTTGCGTGCAGGCCGGCCCGAGCTCGCTCAGGCCGATGCTCAGGTGCTTGTCCATGCGGTGCTCGGCATGGTCAACGACGTACTGCGGACGGGGCATCTGAAGGGTCGGCCGCGGCTCGCCGACGACGTCATCGTGCTGGGGGAGCGCATCCTGCTGCCCGCCCACTGATCGGGTTCACCTCTTGTCTTGCCCTTGACAGTCCTGCCGTGTGACGTCATAAGTTAATCACCATTAGCCAAGCGGTTCGGTGAAAGGACACACCCCATGGAAGTCGAGGTATGCCTCGCGGCGGGCCGCATCCGAGGGCGGGTGAGCGATGGATGCACGGTCTTCCGGAGCGTCCCGTACGCACAGCCACCCCGCGGGTCCCTGCGCTTCGCGCCTCCCCGGCCCGCGTCCTCGTGGGAGGGGGTGAGGGACGCCACGACCCCCGGCCCCGGCTGTCCCCAGCCCAGCGTCCCCGCCGACCCTCTGGGCAACTACCACGGTCCGGCCACCACGGGCGGCGACTGCCTGACCCTCGACGTCTGGACCCCGGACCCGAGCCGCTCGACCGCGGGCCTGCCGGTCATGGTGTGGATCCACGGCGGTGGCTACGCGACCGGCGCCGGATCCGCTCCGGCCCACGAGGGATCCGCGTTCGCCCGTGACGGGGTGGTCTACGTCGCGATCAACTACCGGCTGAACGTCGACGGCTTCCTCCCCGTCGCCGATCGCCCCGCCAATCTGGGGCTGCGCGACCAAGTGGCCGCCCTGACATGGGTACGCGAGAACATCGCCTCGTTCGGCGGAAACCCCGACAACGTCACGATCTTCGGGCAGTCCGGCGGCGCGGTCAGCGTCATGAACCTGCTCGCGATGCCCTCCGCGCGGGGCTTGTTCCGCCGGGCCGTCTCCCAGAGCGGCTGCTCGATGACAGCGGTGTCCCGGGCACAGGCCCAGGAGGCGACCGACCGCATGGCTCAACTCCTCGGCGTACCCGCCACGGTGGAAGGATTCGCCGGCGCGGACCCCGACGCGACACAGGACGCGGTGCTGCGGTTCCTCCTGGAGTTCAACGAGGCGGACCGTTGGGGCGCGCAGTCCTTCCTCATCAGCCCCTTCCGGACGGTGATCGACGAGGACTCCCTTCCGCAGGACGTGCCGACGGCCCTGGCGGCAGGTGCGTCCGCCGACGTCGAGGTCCTTGCCGGGACCACGCGCGACGAGACGGTGGGTTTCATGGCGATACGCGGTCTCCTCGGGCACACCGACGAGCACTTCGCGCGCCTGGCCCTGGACACCTTCGGACTCACCGACGGCGATCTGGCGGTCTACCGCAAGGCGTCACGCCCCGGGGCGGATCTGTCCGAACTGATCCAGGCGGCCTGGACCGACTGGGCCTTCCGCATCCCGACCCTGCGCCTTCTGGAAGCCCACCAAGGCATGCACCACGCCTATGAGTTCACCTGGCCGAGCCCCGCGCTGCCGCCCGGCTGCGGCTCCGACCACTCCCTGGACCTGCCCTTCGTCCACGACAACCTGGCCGCCTTCCCGGCCGGAACCGGACGGCTCGGCCACGAACCGCCCCAGCACCTGGCCACCGCAATGCACGACGCGTGGGTGGCCTTCGCGCACGGTCGCGGTCCCGGCTGGGAGCCCTACACCCCCGACCGCCGGGTGACGATGCGCTTCGACACCGAGAGCGGCCCTGTCGAGGACCTGGCAGGCGCGGAGCGGCTGCTGTGGCAAGGAGTCAGGTGAGCGCCCTGGCCCCACCCGCGGTCCGGCACGGACCGCTGATGGGCGCCTACTTCGGCACGCAGCTGACGATGGGCATGGCCATCTCCGGTGTCGCCAGCGTGCTCATCCCCAACCGGATCGCCGAGCTGGTCGGCGAGGACGCCAAAGTCGGTGCCCTGGGGCTTACGGTGGCGCTCGGCGCGGTGGCAGGACTGATCGCACAGCCACTGGCCGGAGCCCTGTCCGACCGCACCCGGAGCCGGTACGGCCGGCGCACGCCGTGGGTGGTGGGCGGCATGTGCGGCGGGGCCGTGGCGCTCCTGTTCATCGGCCTGGCCGACTCGCTTCTGTGGATCGCCGTGCTGTGGTGTCTGGCGCACGGCTGCCTGAATGCCGCGCTCGCCCCCTTGACCGCGGTGGTCCCGGACCGTACGCCCGTCGAGCGACGGGGTGTCTACTCCGCATTGGGGGGCCTCGCCCTCCTGGGCGGGGGGTTGGTGGGCGTCGCCGTCGCCTCGGCCTTCACCCAGCGCATGGTCGCGGGGTGTGCACTGCTGGCCGGCCTGGTCCTGCTGGGCTGCGCGCTGTTCCCGCTGCTTGTCCGTGAGGGGCCGCCCCGCGAGAGGTCGGCGCGCGAGAGGCCGGACGTAGAGCCGGGACGGCGAAAGGTCACGCCCGCCGTGGTCCTGCGCGAACTGTGGATCAGCCCCCGCCGCCACCCCGACTTCGCCTGGGCGTTCGCCGCCCGGTTCGGGATGGTGCTCGGCTACCAGTCGATCCTCTCCTTCCAGCTCTACATCCTCCAGGACCACATCGGACTGACACGGCAGGAGGCGAACCACATCTTCCCGGCGGTCGTCGCGGTCATGATGGTCGGCACTGTCATCGGCCTGGTGCCCGCAGGGGTCATCTCCGACCGCATGGGACGTCGCAAGCCTCTCGTGATCCTCTCCTCGGTGATCATCGCGGTCAGTGCACTCCTGCCGATGGTCTCGCCGACCCTGCCGACGAACTTTGTGGCCATGGCGCTCGCCGGTCTCGGCTGCGGCTGCTATCTGGCCGTCGACCAGGCACTGATGACCCTCGTCCTGCCCCGCGCGGAGGACAACGCGAAGGACCTGGGGATCCTCAACATCGCCAACTCCGGCGCCCAGGCGCTGGCCCCGGCCGTCGCCGCACTCGTCATCGGGCTCGGCGGCTACACCGGGCTCTACGGGCTCGCCACCGTGCTTGCCGTGATCTCCGCCCTCGCCATCTTGCCGATCAGGAGTGTGAGATGACCGAACTCGAGAAGGCAGGCGCGATGCTCCTCACCCAATCCCTGCACCGCATGCTCCAGCAGTCCCCCGACGCTCCGCTGACCGTGTGCGGCGACCGTGTCCGCACCGTGCGCGAGTCGGCCGACCGGATCGCCCGCCTGGCCGGTGCCCTGCGGGACCTCGGAACCGAACCGGGGGACAGGGTCGCGATGCTGGCCCACAACTCCGACCGCTACCACGAGTACCTGTTCGCCACCTGGTGGATCGGCGCCGCTGTCGTCCCCCTGAACATCCGCTGGAGCACCCAGGAGATCGGCTACTCGCTGCGCGACTGCGGCGCCGACGTGCTCTTCGTCGACGACGCGTTCGCCGACCATGTCACCCGCCTCGAAGCTCCTCCCGCCACCGTCGTGCATTGCGGTGACGCCCCGACTCCTGCCGGGATGCTCGCCTACGAGGACCTGATCGAGAACGCCGGGGCGGCCTGCGAAACGGGCGACAGGGGAGAGGACCTGGCCGGCATCTTCTACACCGGTGGCACCTCCGGCACGCCCAAAGGCGTCATGCTCAGCCATACGAACATGGCGCTGTCCGCTCTCGGCAGCCAGGTCAGCGGCAGGCTCGCCGCTCCGGGCGGGCGCACGCTGCACTCGGCCCCCATGTTCCACCTCGCCGACCTCGCCATGTGGAACGCGCAGAACCTCGTCGGCGGCACCCATGTCATCCTGCCGGGCTTCGAACCCGGGGCAGTACTGGCGGCGATCCAGACGCACCGCACCACTTCGGCGCTGCTCGTCCCCACGATGATCCAGGCCCTCGTCGATCACCCGAGCCTGCCCGAGCACGATCTGTCGAGCATGCGGTCCATCGTCTACGGGGCGTCCCCGATGCCCGAAGCGGTCCTGAAGCGCGCCATGGACGCGTTCCCCGGGGTCGCCTTCGTCCAGGCCTACGGCATGACGGAAGCCGCACCCATCGCCACCCTGCTCACCGGGGCGGATCACGTGGCGGGACGGCGGCTGCGCTCGGCCGGGCGCGCGGCCGCACACAGCGAGGTGAAGATCGTGGACCTCACCGGCCGAGAAGTGGCACGCGGAACCGTCGGTGAGATCGCCCTGCGGGGCGGCCACATCATGCGGGGTTACTGGGGCAGGCCCGAGGAGAGCGCCGCGGTCCTGCGCGAGGGTTGGCTGCACACCGGCGACGGCGCCTATATGGACGACGAGGGTTACGTCTTCGTCGTCGACCGGCTCAAAGACATGATCATCTCGGGTGGCGAGAACATCTACTCGGCCGAGGTGGAGAACGCGATCGCTCAGCACCCGGCCGTCGCCGCCTGCGCCGTCATCGGCGTACCGGACGTCGACTGGGGCGAACGGGTCCATGCGGTCATCGTCCTCAGAGCGGGGCACACCACCACCGCCGAGCACATCCGGCAGCACACCAAGACCCTGATCGCCGGTTACAAGGCCCCCCGCAGCGTCGAATTCACCGACGCCCTGCCTCTCTCACCCGCGGGAAAGATCCTCAAGCGCGAACTGCGCGCACCCCACTGGGAGCAGAGCGACCGCTCGGTCCACTGACTCCCGCACCACCGAGGCCCCCGGCAGGGACACATACGCCCGAGCGCCCGAACGCCGCCGCCTTGTCGGGCCTCTTTTCGTACGACACCACTGGATGTGAGCGCATGACTGGAACAGCACGTGTGACGGGCGTGGGAATGATCCCCTTCACCACTCCCAGCAAGGCCGAGCCCTACGACGTGATGGCCGAGCGCGCCGCCCGCGCGGCGCTCGCCGACGCGGGCATCACCTACGACCAGGTCCAACAGGCGTACACGGGCTACGTGTACGGCGACTCAACGGCGGGCCAGCGGGCGCTCTACCGCGTCGGTGAGACAGGCATCCCCGTCATCAACGTCAACAACAACTGTGCCACCGGCTCCACCGCACTGTGGCTGGCACGCCAGGCAGTCGAGAGCGGTGCCGCCGACTGTGTCCTGGCGCTCGGCTTCGAGCAGATGCGGCGCGGCGCCCTGGCCACCGTATGGCCGGATCGTCCTGACCCACTGACCCGGTTCGATGACGTGGCGACCGCGGTCCAGGGGCCCGGTGACGCGCCCACCGCGGCACGCCTGTTCGGCGGGGCCGGCGCTGCCTACGCCGAGCGGCACGGTCTGGCGCCCGACACTTTCGCCCGTATCGCGGTCAAGGCACGCGCCCATGCCGCGCACAACCCGGACGCTGTCTTCCGCACGCCGGTCACCGTCGAGGAGGTGCTTGCCGCGCCGCAGATCCACGGACCTCTGACCCGCCTTCAGTGCTGCCCGCCCACCTGCGGGGCCGCCGCAGCGGTGATCACCAGCGCGGACTTCGCACGGGCCCATGGCCTGGACGCATCCGTGTCCATCGCCGCCCAGGCCATGACCAGCGACACCCCGGACAGCTTCGCCGACGGCGACCTGATGAAGCTGGTCGGATACGGCATGACCAAGGCCGCCGCGGCCCAGGTCTACGAACGCTCCGGCGTCGATCCCTACGACCTGAAGGTCGTCGAACTCCATGACTGCTTCACCACCAACGAACTGATCACCTACGAAGCACTGGGCCTGACCCCCGAGGGCACCGCGGAGAAGTTCATCGTCGACGGTGACAACACCTACGGCGGCCGCGTCGTCACCAACCCCTCCGGCGGCCTGCTCTCCAAGGGACATCCGCTCGGCGCCACCGGACTCGCCCAATGCACCGAACTCGTACGCCAGTTGCGCGGCAGAGCAGGGGCCCGGCAGGTGGAGGGGGCCCGCCTCGCCCTCCAGCACAACATCGGACTCGGCGGCGCGGCCGTCGTCACCCTCTACGCCAAGGTGGACAAGGCATGAGCATCCCGGCCACCGCCATCGGCACCAGGCCGCAGCCGGTGACGCTGCTCGTGGAGCGCGGACGACTGCGCAGCTTCGCCAGGGCCATCGGGGAATGCGACCCCGTGTACACCGACCTGGCGGCCGCCCGCGCGGCCGGCCACCCCGATCTGCCCGTCCCGCCGACCTTCCTCTTCGGCGTCGAGCTGGAACAGCCCGACCCTTTCGCCTACCTGACCGAACTCGGCGTCGATCTGCGCCAAGTCCTGCACGGCGAACAGTCCTTCACCTACCACGCCATCGCGCACGCCGGGGACACACTGACCGCCCGCCCCGAGATCATCGACGTACTGAGCAAGAAGGGCGGAGCGCTCGACCTGCTCGTCAAAGAGACCACGGTGACCCGTTCCGACGGCAGCCCGGTCGCCGAGCTGCGCTCGGTCACCGTCGTCCGCAACGAATCGGCCACCGGCGTCCGCAACGAGGTGAACGCCCGATGAGCCGTCAGGTGACCGTCGGCACCGAACTGCCGCCTCTGGAGCTGCCGGAGATCAGCCGCACCACGCTCGCCCTGTTCGCCGCGGCATCCGGCGACCACAACCCCGTCCACATCGACCTGGACGCCGCGCGAGATGCCGGATTCGACGACGTCTTCGCCCACGGCATGCTGTCGATGGCCTACCTGGGCCGCCTGCTGACCGGCTGGACCGATCAGTCACGCATCCGCGGCTACGGCGTGCGCTTCACCGCCATGACACCGGTCCGCAGCCGACCGACCTGCCGCGGCCTGATCACCGCCGTCCACGAGACCGACGGCGAACGCATCGCCACGATCGCGGTCACCGTCACGCTCGCCGACGGCACCACGACACTGCGCGGCGAAGCCACCATCGCCCTGTAGGAGCCCTGCAGGAGCAACCACCGCCCTGTGAGGGCGCCACGAGAAAGCGAGAGACAAAAGACATGGGAACACTCGAAGGCAAGTCCGCTCTCATCTCAGGATCAGGCCGCGGCATCGGCCGCGAGATCGCCCTGCGCCTGGCCCGGGAGGGCGCCAGGATCGTCGTCAACGACCTGGATGCCGAGCCGGCCAAGGAGACCGTCGCCGCCATCGAGGCACTGGGCGGCACAGCGGTCACCTGCGTGGGCAGTGTGACCGACGCCGGGTTCGGCGAGCGGTTCGTACAGACGGCCGTGGACAGCTTCGGCGGCCTCGACATCATCGTCAACAACGCGGGATACACCTGGGACGCGGTCATCCAGAAGCTCACCGACGAGCAATGGGACGCCATGCTCGACGTCCATCTCAAAGCGCCCTTCCGCATTCTGCGGGCCGCGCAGCCGGTCATCAGCGCCGCCGCCAAGGAGGAGGCCGCCGCCACCGGCACCATCACCCGGCGCAAGGTCGTCAACATCTCCTCGATCGCCGGCCTCGGCGGAAACGCCGGACAGGCGAACTACGCCGCCGCCAAGGCGGGTGTGACAGGCCTGACCCGCACACTCGCCAAGGAATGGGGACGCTACGGCGTCACCGTCAACACCGTCGCATTCGGCCTGATCAAGACCCGGCTCACCGAGACGGCGGCCCAGGACGAGGCGACGATCGACGTCCAGGGCAACGCCATCAAGGTCGGGGTCAACCCGCAACTCCTGGCGGCGATGGAGGAGACCATCCCGCTCGGCCGCGCCGGAACACCTGCCGAGGCGGCCGGTGCCGTCTACCTCCTGTGCACGCCGGACTCGGACTACGTCAGCGGACAGACCCTGGTCTGTGGCGGCGGCTTCTCGATGTGAGGAACACCCAATGAAGCGCACTCTTTTCGATACGGAACACGACGACTACCGCACCAGCATCCGTACCTTCCTCAGCAAGGAAGTGGTCCCCCAGTACCCGGACTGGGAAGTGGACGGCATCGTGCCGCGCACCCTGTTCACCCGGCTCGGCGCACTCGGAGCACTCGGCATACCCGTCCCGCAGGAGTACGGCGGCGCCGGTATCCACGACTTCCGCTACAGCGTCGTCCTCCACGAAGAGGCGGCAGCGGCCGGAGTCTCCCCGGCCCTTCTGGGACCCGCCCTGCACACCGACATCTGCCTGCCGTACCTGCTGAGCCTGGCCGACGACGAGCAGAAGGACCGCTGGCTGCCCGGCCTCGCCTCCGGCGAACTGATCGCCGCGATCGCGATGACCGAACCGGGCACCGGATCGGACCTCTCCGGGATCCGCACCCGAGCCGTACGCGACGGCGACCACTACGTCGTCGAGGGAGCGAAGACGTTCATCACCAACGGAATCAACGCGGACATCGTCATCACCGCCGTACGCACCGGACCCCATCCGCACCGCGGACTCAGTCTCCTGGCCGTGGAACGTGACACCGTCGGCTTCACCCGCGGACGCCGACTGCACAAGGTCGGGATGCACGCCCAGGACACCGCCGAACTCGCCTTCACCGAAGCCCGCGTGCCCCGGGCGAACCTCCTGGGGGCCGAGGGCACGGGCTTCGCCGAGCTGACCCGCAACCTCGCCCAGGAACGTCTGTCCATCGCCGTCATGGGCCTGGCCCAAGCCACGGCGGCGCTCTCGTGGACCCTCACTTATGTGCGGGAGCGCCATGCTTTCGGACGGCCCATCGGAGCCCAGCAGACCGTCAGCCACAAGCTGGCCGAACTGGTCACCGCAACCGATGTCGCACAGCAGTACATCGACCGCTGCGTCAGCGACCTCAATGACGGCACGCTGACCGCGCCGGACGCGGCGAAGGCCAAGTGGTGGTGCACCGAGCTGCAGGGCAGCGTCGTGGACGCGTGCGTCCAACTGCACGGCGGCTACGGGTACATGCTCGATCAACCGATCGCCAGGGCCTGGGCGGACGGCAGAGTGTCCCGCATCTACGGCGGAACCACGGAGATCATGAAGGAGATCATCGGCCGTTCCCTCGACCTGGACCCGACCGCCGCAGCCGGGCGATAACACTCGGTCCTGAACACTCAGTTCGGAACACTCGCTCCAGGTCAGGTGGTCTCGCGTGTGATCAGCTGCGGAACGAGCAGCGTGCGCAACGGAGTCTGCTGCGGGTTCTCGATCAGGGACCGCAGCAGTTCGGCGGCACGGCGGCCGGATTCGGCGAACGGCTGCCGGACGGTGGTGAGACCGAGAACCTCTGCGAGCGGTCCGTCGTCGAAGCCCGCGACGGCGACCTCGTCGGGCGTCCTGGTCCCGGCGGCGCGCAGCCCCGAGAGGAAGCCCGCGGCAAGGAGGTCGTGGTGGGCGATGACGGCGGTCGGCCGCTCGGCACGGCGGGCGAACTCGGCGGCATGAGCCCGGGCTGAGGCCACGTCGTTGCCCGCAAGCGCGATGTCTTCGATCTCGGGCTCGGCGCCGCCCGCCTCGCGGATCGCGCGCGCCATTCCATCGAGCCGGAGCCGGCCCGCCGAAGTGTAGGCCGAGGCACGGTAGGGCTCGTGCAGGTAGGCCAGGCTCCGGTGGCCACGGCCGAGCAGGTGGGTGGCCAGCAGATAACCGGCCTGCTCGTCGTCGAAGGTGACGCTGGTGAACTCGGCGTTCAGGGAGTCGACAAGCACGGTCGGCGGCCCCCACCGGTGGAGACGGTCGGCGCCCTCCTCTCCGAGCGGGACGCCCATGATCAGCAGTCCGTCGACATCGCCGCGGACGGGCATGGTCTCGAGGAGCGGTGATGCGGACTCGGTGGCCGACGGGGTGTCGTGCACCACGACTTCGACGTTGTGGGGCCCGAACGCCTCCAGGATGCCGACAAGACGGGTCCGGTACGTCTCATAGCTGCTGAACGGCGCAAGGACGGCGATACGGCCGCTGCGGCGACGGGCTCGCTCGGACGTCGTGGCGCCGGACCGGTAGCCCAGTTCCCCCGCGACCCTGATGATCCGGTCGCGGGTCTTCGGGCTGACCCGGTCCGGGTGGTTCAGCGCGAGCGAGACCGTCGAGATGCTCACGCCTGCGGCCTCGGCCACCTGATAGATCGTCACGTCCGTACTTGCCACCCGAGCACCCTAGCCGAACAGGCCCGACGCCGGTCGCGCGGTGTTTGACCGCACCCTCCATTCAAGTTTAAAGTGGTTCGTCGAAGCACTTCGATGGAGGTTTGATGGTAAATGTTCCAGACCTCGCCCGCGCCTCGGGCTGCGAGCCGGCCGTAGTGGGCTGGCTCGTGGCCCTAGGTGAAATCGCGGCAGAACTTCCCGGCCTGCAATCGCCCGATCCGGCCCCGCGCCGCCGCGCGGCACGTGAGCTCTCCGACGCTCTTGCCGAACGGTTCACGCTGCCAGGACCCGCTCAGTGCGTGGTGACCGAGCATCGTGTTCCGACCCGCGCCGGGAAGATCACGGTCCTGCGATACCGGCCGCCGGGTGAGAACCGGCCACGACTGGCTCACCTGTCCATGCATGGCGGGGGCTTCGTCCTGGGCAGCGTCCACGAAGTGGTCAACGACCGGCTGCTCCGTCACCTGGCCGTGGCCAGCGGTACCGACATCTTCGCTGTGGAGTACCGACTGGCCCCCGAGCACCCGTTCCCCGCCGGGCTCGAGGACTGTCTCGACGCGCTGACCTGGCTCATCGAGTCGGCGCCTCAGCTCGGGATCGACCCCGGCCGGATCGGCGTCGGCGGTGTCTCGGCGGGCGGCAACCTCGCCGGCCTTGTCGCGGCACACGCCCGTGACAGTGGCCTGCGCCTTGACCATCAGGTCCTTGAGGTCCCGGGGGCGAGCCTGCACATCGACCAGGACGATTCGTACCGCGAGTTCAGCGCGTTGTCCGACTTCGGGGACCTCACCGAGATACACACGGCCTATCTGAGTACTCCCGATGTGGTCGGCCGGTGGACGGCGCCCGCTGAGATCCCCGATCTCACCGGACTGCCGCCCACTCTTGTGGTCACCGCCGAGTTCGACCCTCTGCGCGACTCCGGCGAGCGCTACGCCGCCCGGCTCGCCGAAGCCGGCGTGCCGGTCGACACCTGGCGCGCTCCCGGGCACCTCCACGGCTCGACGTCGCTCACCAGGACCTCCGCGATCGCACGTGCGGCGCAGGGCCGAGTCGTCGACTTCCTTCGCAGCCGGGTCCGCCCGACCGCAGGCACCCTTTCCTGATCGGAGACACACCATGCCCATCGACCTCAACCTGATCAGCGCGATCGCCGCACTCGACGTCCCCGCACCTCCGGCGACGGACGACCCGCAGGAGCAGCGAAAAGGTGCCTTCGCATACGAGCAGGCGGTGTACTCGCAGCTCGGAGCGGTCGGGCCCGAGCTGCCGACCCGCGAGCACATCGTGCCCGTGGAAGGCCACCCGGACGTGCTCGTGCGCCTGTACTACCCGCGTGAGCCTGCCGCGGACCTCAACCTGCCGGTATGTCTGCACTTCTTCGGCGGCGGCTGGCGCCAGGGCGGCATCCACCACCCCAGCGTCGCCACCCACTGCGCTGTGCGGGCGGCCAAGGCGAACATCGTCGTCGCGGCGATCTCCTACGCACTCGCTCCGGAGCACCCTTACCCCGCCGCGCTCGAACAGGGCTACGCCGCGCTGGAGTGGCTGGTGCGCGAGGCCGGTTCGCTCGGTGTCGACCCGACGCGCATCGCGCTCTCGGGACAGTCCGCGGGCGGGAATCTGGTGGCCGCGCTGACCCACGTCAACCGCGACCGGGCACGGCACCCGCTGGCGATGCAGATCCTCGAAGTCCCCGGACTCGACCTGACGCTGGCGCACACCGACCGAGACGCCATCGAGCTCCCCGACGAGCAGTGGGCGGTTCTGGAGCACATGATCGCCGACTACGTCCCGCGGGCCGAGGACCGACTTTCCCCCTACGCCTCACCGCTGCTCGCCGAGGACTTCCGCGACTTGCCGCCCGCATACATCGTCACCGCTGAATGCGATCCGTTCCGCGGCGACGGCGAGGCGTACGCGGCGGCCCTCGCCGGTGCCGGGATCCCCGTGGCAGCGCTGCGTCTTGTGGGCCTGACCCACGAAGGCGGCCTGTACGAGCGGGCCTCCCTGACCGCACGAACGGGGCAGGCGGCCATCGCCACGGCCCTGCGCACACTCCACGACTGATCAGAGCAAGCCGCAAGAGAACAGAGGACGATGATGTCCGGATCCATAGAACTGGCCCAGGACGCCGATCCAGCCGATTTCGCCGACCCGGCCGACCCAGCGGCGTTCCGGGGCCGCCGACAGCCCGCGCTCTTCCTGCCGCTGTTCGTGTTCGCCTACTTCGGTGTCGCACTCGCAGGCGTTTCCGCGCCGGCGGTCAGTATCCCGCTCCGCCTGTCGGAACTGGATCCCGCGCACAAGACCCAGACGCTCTCCCTGACCGTCGCCCTCGGCGGCGTTCTGATCGTCCTGGTGACGGCGCCGCTCGGCCGCTTCAGCGATGTCTCGACCTCCCGTGCCGGTATCCGGCGGCCCTTCATCCTCGGCGGCTCCCTGGTCGGAGCGTCGGGGATGCTCGTACTCGCACTCGCGCCGAACGTCGCGTTCGTCATCGCCGGCTGGGGAGTCGCCCAGGCCGGGTTCGCCGCCACGAGCATGGCTCTCAACGCGCTGCTCGCCGACCAGATCCCGACCAGGATCCGGGCCCGCGTCGCGGCGACGTTCGGGCTCAGCACCGGGATCGCGCCGGTCATCGGCAGTTCGCTGGTGGGGGCGCTGCCCGGGAATCCGCTGTACTGGTTCGGCATACCGGCCGCGATCGCGCTCGTCGCCAGTATCGGCGTGGTGCTGGTCCTGAGAGACATCGTGCGCACCGAGCCAGTGCCGGTGGACTGGCGGAGTCTGCTGCGCAGTTACTGGATCAACCCGCTACGGCACAAGGACTTCGCCTGGGCATGGACGTGCCGGCTGCTCGTCACCATCTCGCTGGTCTCGGTGGTCACCTACCTGCTCTACTTCCTCACCGATCGGCTCGGCATCGCCTCAGATGACGCCGCATCGAAACAGGGGACCGTACTGGGCGTGTTCTTCGCGTTCAGCGTCGTCACGACCCTCGTGTTCGGCTGGATCTCCGATCGCACCGGCAAACGCAAGACGATCGTGTGGTGCTCGGCGCTGTTCACCGCGGTCGGACTGCTGATCAGCCTCTTCGCCCACGACCTGACCACATTCGCCGTGGGGATCGCCCTCGCCGGGATGGGCCAGGGAGCCTTCGTGTCCGTCGACGTCGCCATGATGACGGAGCTGCTGCCGGACTCCGCCGACGCCGGGACCGGCCTGGCCGTCATCGCGCTCTCCTACCAGCTCCCCAACCTCCTCGTCCCCGTCCTGGCGACGCTGCTGCTGGCGATCGGGGACGCCGGGCCGAACTACGTCGCGCTGTTCGGCGCCGCAGTGATCGCCTCGACGCTCGGCGCACTCGCCGTCCTGCCGATCAAGAGCGTGCCCTAGAGGCGGGCGCGCCGATCTTTTTGTACCAAGCACTACCGAGCACCAACCCTGTGAACTGGAGAACCACGTGGCAGCCCGCATCGAGGACTACGCGCTCATCGGCGATATGCAGACCGCCGCCCTGGTCAGCCGGGACGGGGCAGTCGACTGGCTGTGCCTGCCCCGCTTCGACTCCCCGGCCGTCTTCGCCGGGCTGCTCGGCACCGATGAGCACGGCTTCTGGCGGATCGGCCCGGCCGACTCCGCCGCGGCCCCCGCCCCACCGGCGGACCGCCGCCGCTACCGCGGCGACTCCCTCGTCCTCGAACAGGAGTGGGACACCCCGCACGGCACCGTCCGGGTCATCGACTTCATGCCCCCGCGACACCTCACCGAGGGCATCGGCAACCCCACCATGGTCCGCATCGTCGAAGGAGTTTCCGGCCGCGTCCGGATGCGCTCCGCCCTGCGCATGCGCTTCTCCTACGGACGTGTCGTGCCCTGGGTGCACCGAATCGAGGACGGGCACGGGTGCCGTACCGCGGCGGTGGCCGGTCCCGACTCGGTGTGGCTCGACGGTGAGGCCGAGACCTACGGCCGGGACCTGACCACCTACTCCGACTTCACTGTCACGTCAGGTGAACGCGTCGCCTTCGCGCTGACCTGGCAGCCTTCCCACCTGCCCCCGCCGGAGCGCACGGACCCGGAGGCCGCGCTCGCCGCGACCGAGGAGTTCTGGCGCGAATGGGTCGCGCACTGCACCTATCAGGGCCCCTACCGCGAGGCCGTGGTGCGCTCCCTGATCACTCTCAAAGCCCTCACGTACGCCCCCACCGGCGGCATCGTCGCCGCCCCCACCACGTCCCTGCCCGAGGACATCGGCGGGGTGCGCAACTGGGACTACCGCTACACCTGGCTCCGCGACGCCGCCATCACCCTCTCCTCCCTCATGCGCACCGGCTACCGCGACGAAGCCCGTGACTGGCGCGACTGGCTGCTGCGCGCCGTCGCCGGTGACCCGGAGAACCTACAGATCATGTACGGCATCGCAGGCGAACGGGAGTTGACGGAGACGGAACTCGACTGGCTGCCCGGCTACGAGAACTCCGTTCCCGTACGCCTGGGCAACGGCGCCGCGTCACAGCTCCAACTCGACGTCTACGGCGAAGTCGTCGAGGCCCTCCATCTCGCCCAGGTGTCCGGCCTGGCCCACAACGACTACGCCAACCTCCTCCAACTGCGCCTCATCGCCTATCTGGAGCAGCACTGGCGCGAACCGGACGAGGGCATCTGGGAGATCCGCGGCCCGCGCCGGCACTTCGTCCACTCCAAGGTCATGGCCTGGGTCGCCGTCGACCGCACCGTCAAACTCCTCGAAGCCACCACCATCGAGGGCCCCCTTGACCGTTGGCGCACACTGCGCGACGACATCCACGACGACGTCTGCGCACGCGGCTACGACCCCGACCGCAACACCTTCACCCAGTCCTACGGCTCCGCGGAACTGGACGCCGCCCTCCTCCTCATCCCCCAGGTCGGCTTCCTCCCGCCCGACGACAAACGTGTCATCGGCACCATCGAGGCCATCCAGAGCGAACTCCTCACCCCCGACGGTTTCGTCCTCCGATACCCCACCTCAGGCGGGGAAGCGGGCGTCGACGGGCTTCCCGGTGACGAGGGCGCCTTCCTCGCCTGCTCCTTCTGGCTCGCCGACGACCTGGCCCTGATCGGCCGCGTCGACGAAGCCCACGAACTCTTCGAGAAGCTCCTCGCCATCCGCAACGACCTCGGTCTCCTCGCCGAGGAATGGGACCCCCGCCGCAAGCGCCAGGTGGGCAACTTCCCGCAGGCCTTCAGCCACGTACCCCTGATCGACACCGCCCTTCGCCTCAGAGGTCCCGCGGGCTGCCCGCCGGGATGAGCCGGGCGGAGCACCGTCGGGTCCCGTCAGCGGTCTTCGGTGGCGAGGTTCTGCAGCATCTGTTGCTGGTGGCGGTGGCCGATCGTTTCGTAGCCGATCACGGTGACGAGGGGGGCGAGCATGATGAGGAGGAGGCAGACCGCGATCGCGACTCCGGCGGCGGCCAGAAGGACGGCCACGAGCAGTACGGCGAGGGTGAGGGAGATCAGGAGCAGGTGGAATCGGTCCGTCGCGGACAGCAGCAGGGTGTGCAGCAGGTAGACCATCAACAGGTAGAGGCCGACCGGGATGGCCAGGGACAGGGCCACGGCGGCGTCGCTGAGCTCGGAGTGGTGTTCCAGCTGCAGTCCGGCCACGTGCAGTCCTGCGCCCGCGCCGGCGATGCCGATGAACAGGGGGATGTGCCCGTAGCCGAAGAGGTAGCCGCGACCCCGGCGGTGTGCGAGGACGTCACCGAAGGGGGTGGCGAAGTAGACCCACCACATGCCGAAGGTCAGTCCGACACCGGCGACGACGACGGCGATCGCGTTCCCGCTCCAGTGTGTGCCGTCCTCGCCGCCGAGGAGGCCTCCGGAGGAGGCGACGGTGCCGACGACACCCTCGCCGAGCACGATGATGGCGAACAGGCCGTAGCGCTCGGCGACGTGGTGGGGATGCCAGGGCGTGCCGCCCGCGCGTCCCTGGGCGAGCAACGGCAAGGCCAGTTCCAGCGCCCCGAGCACGATGAAGGCGGTGAACACGGCGGCCAGCGGCAGGTGGGTGAAGGCGACCACGATCCAGCCGAGCTGGACGATCGAGATCCAGCGGATGTTGGCCATGCCGACGTCGTGGAAGGCGGGGGAGTCGTGGGCGGCGCGCCACCACTGGAGCAGCATGGCGATACGCATCACGACGTAGCCGATGACCATGACCCGCAGTTCGAGGTGCCCGCCCTCTTCGACGGAGTGGAACATCGCCGGCAGACCGAGCGAGAAGACGACGACGCCCATCATCTGCACCATCGTCAGGGCGCGGTAGAGCCAGTCGTCGGTGCCGAACGCGGAGGCGAACCAGCTGAAGCTGATCCAGGCGACGCTGATCGCGAACATCGCGAGGACGAACGCGGTGACCGCCTGACCGGCGTGCCCGGCGGCGACCATCTCGGCGAAGTGGGACGCGGCGGTGCCGACGGCGACCACGAAGGTGAGGTCGAACAGAAGCTCAAGGGGCGAGGAGACCCGCCCGTGTTCTTCCGGGTCACGACCGGTCATCGGGATCAGTCGGCGTGACAGACGTGACAGAGGCGTCTTGCCGAGGGCGTCGGAGTTGCTGGGGCGCTGGGGGTCATCCATGTGCAGCATCATTTCTGATGTCGTCCGCTACAGGGCTCGCGCCGCACGGCGCCGGTCTGCACGGCTGCTTTCGCCCTGCCATGCCCTGCCGACGCGGACGCGCGCCCGTCTCACGTCGCGAGGAGCAGGGCGTCCGAGGTCGCGTCGTCCGCCGGGTGGAAGGCCCAGATCCTGTGGCCTTCGCTTCCCGGCAGTTCCAGGACGTGCTGGTCGAGTGCGAGCGATCCGACCCTTGGATGTCGGAACAGTTTGTGGTCGATCGCCTTCTCATAGAGGTGGTGCTCACCCCAGGCGTTTCTGAAGACATCGCTGTGCGCGGCCAGTTCCTTCACAAGCCGTGTCAGGCGGGCTGACCCCGCTTCGGACCCGGCCTGTACGCGGAGGGCCGCCACCATGCAGCGGGCGAGTTCGGGCCACTCGGTGAAGAATGCCTGTGCTCCGGGGGCGAGGAAGACCAGGCGGGCGTAATTGTCCCGGGGTGCCAACCCTTCGTGGAGAAGATCGCCGAGTGCGTTGCTGTCCACGATGTCGAGCCATCGGTTCACCAGCAGGGCGGGCACCGTCATGGAGCCGAGCAGTTGGTGCACGGCATCCAGGCGATCCGTGTTCATGTCCATACAGGGCGTCTCTGCCTCTCCGCCGACGGCAGCCCCTGTATCGGAGAGTTCGCGCAGGTATCGCGCTGCCACGGCGTCAAGCAGCAATGCCTTGCTCAGGCCCTGCACCACAGCGCGGGACGGTCGGCGTTCCCTCCCCTGTTCGAGGCGCACGTAGTAGTCGGTGCTGATCCCGGCCAGGAGCGCCACTTCGTCCCGCCGCAGCCCGGGGACCTGGCGCTGTGCCCCCGCGGCCAGCCAGTGATGTTCGGGCCGCACCTGATTCCGCCTGGCACGCAGGAAGGCCGCCAATGGTTCGCCGCCGCCGTGCTCCTTTGAAGCCTTCATGCCACCAGCGTAAGGACTGGGCCTCCGGGGTGGGTGTATCGCTCCTACCCGCCCGGCTCGCCGGGTCACTAGCTTGTCGAACGCTTACCGAAAGGTCGGGGATCTCAGCGGAGCCACGGCCTCGCTTCCCCTGCCCGCACCAGTACAGAACGACAAGGAAAAGAGATACATCGATGTTCGTCATTACCGGCGCCAGTGGCCGCACCGGACGGGCCGCCGCCGTGCACCTGCTCGCAGCCGGACACCGCGTCCGAGCCGTCGGCCGGTCGGCCCAGCGGCTCGCCGACCTCGCCGCACGGGGCGCAGAGGTGTGGGCAGCCGACCCGACAGACCCGGCCGCGCTGACGCATGCCTTCCGTGGTGCTGAGGGCATCTACGCGGTGATCCAGCCCAACTACATTCCCGACCACCCCGACTTCGGCGCCTTCCAGGACCAGGTGGCGGCCTCGCTGACCAAGGCAGTCACCGAATCCGGCGTAACCCGCGTCGTCGGGCTCAGCAGCTGGGGAGCCCGACACCCCAGAGGCACCGGACCGGTCATGGGGCTCCACCGCTTCGAGCAGCGCCTCTCGACCGTCCCCGGAGTCGACACGCTGTGGCTGCGGGCCGGGTATTTCATGGAGAATCTGCTGGACCACGTCGACGCTGCCAGGGCCCACCACCGCATCAGCGCCCCCTTCGATCCCGACATCCCCCTGCCCTTCGTCACCACCCCTGATATCGGGGCCCGAGCCGGGGAGGAGCTCGCCACCGGGACCTGGCACGGTACGGAGGTCCTGGAGCTCCAAGGGGAACGCGACGTGAGCATGCGGGAAGCCGTGGGCGTGATCGCGGACGCCGTGCGTGCAGACGACCTCACCTATGAGCAGACCAGCATCGCCGACTTCCATGCGGAACTCCGCAGTAAAGGCGTGTCCGTCAACGTCGCGGACATGATGGCCGAGGTCGGCGAAGCCATCAACTCCCGGTACACGCGGACGGAGCAGCCGCGTACCGCCCGCACCTCCACCCCGACCTCCATCGAACGGTTCATCGAGGAGGAATTCGCTCCCCGGTACCGCGCGGTCCGGCCGGATTGACCTGTTGCGGAGGTCGTAACGTGCGCATGGCAGGCCCATGGCGGGGCCGTTGCAACATGGTGGCGCTGCACAGGTCTGCCTTGACCGGGGTTTGGTGCGGGGATAGCTTCGGCGGCATGTGGATCTGCCAGCGGTTTCGGAAGCGACGGGCCATCGATCTGATGCGCGTCGCCACCGCGCTGTGTAGCTGACCTTCCTTCTGCGCCGAGCCGGCCTGCTCAGTGTCCTGCCGCCCGCGCCCTGCGCAGCCTCGGCACTCCGAAGTACGCGGCCCTGTGGGGTCGCCTTGCCGAGCACTCCCCCCTCGATGGGTTCCGCGCCAAGCGTGTGGGCTCTTGGCGCACTCAGGCGCAAGCCGCACCGCCCCGCACCGCACAAGGAGGAGAAGAAGACCATGACCACCGTCGCCACTTTCGACATCCTCAAGGCAGGACCGCGCTTCGGCGCGGAGATCACGGGCGTCGATCTGACCGCCCCCGTCGATGAGGCCACCGCCGACGCACTGCGGCAGGCCTTCCGGGACCACAAGGTCCTTGTGTTCCGCGGCCAGCACTTGACTCCCGACCAGCACGTCGCTGCCGTACGGATCTTCGCCGAGCCCTTCGACCACCCGACCGCGGTGAAGGACCAGGCCAATCCGCTGGTCTACCCGTACAACGTGCAGCGGACCGGCAAGGCCAGCAGCTGGCACATCGGCGGTCTGTGGCGCGACCCGGTCTTCGCGATCGAGTCGCTGACGTACGAGGTGGTGCCCGAGCTTGGCGGCCACACGCTGTGGGCGGATCTTCAGGCCGCGTACGACGATCTGTCGGCGCCGTTCAAGCAACTCATCGAGTCCGTGCGCGCGGTGTACGACGGCAACGCGGAGAACTACGCGCAAGGCAGCAAGAAGACCGCGAGCGGACCGACCATCGAGCATCCGGTCGTCCTGACCCATCCGGCCACCGGCCGCAAGGGCCTGTTCATCAGTACCTCGGCGACCGGCCTCACGGGCGTGACGCCCGCGGAGAGCAAGGTTCTGCTCGACCATCTCCTGCGGCACGCCTCCTCGCCGAACTACACGATCCGCTTCGGCTGGCGGCCCGGTGACTTCGTCCTGTGGGACAACCGCGCCACGTGGCACTACGCCGTCGACGACTACGGCGACGGGGCGCGCGTCTACCGCAAGGTCATCGGCGTGGAGCCGGAGGCCGGCCTCGTGCCGGAGGCGCGTTCCTGAATGCTCCCGGGAGAAGACCGCGCCGCCCGGCGTGTCCTGCTGGTCTGTCTGGCCGCGGGCGCGACGACTCTGCTGGACCAGGCGGTACTGAACATCGCGGTACCGAGCATGCGGCAGTCGCTCGCGGCCGGTGCCGCGGACGTGCAGTGGATCGTGGCCGGCTACTCGATGGCCTTCGGTCTCGCCCTGGTCCCCGGCGGCAGCCTCGGCGACCTGTACGGGCGCAAGCGGTTCTTCCTCATCGGCGTGGCCGCCTTCCTCCTCGCGGGCGTGGCGGCCGCGACCGGTGGCGGTCCGGGCACCGTTATCGTGGCCCGGCTGGTGCAAGGGGCCGCGGCGGGGCTCGTCAACTCCCAGGTGATCGGCACGCTGCAGGATGTCTTTCACGGCCACGACCGGGGTCGCGCGCTTGGCCTGTACGCGGTCACGGCCGGCGTGGCCACGGCACTGGGTCCACCGCTCGGCGGCGCGCTCGTCGCGGGCCTCGGTCCCGAACTGGGCTGGCGCTGCTGCCTCTTGCTCAGCGCGCCGTGCGCGATCCTCACGCTGGCCCTGGCGGCGCGTTGGCTGCCCCCGCCCCGGCGCACCGCCCGTGACCCTGGCCTCGACGTCCTCGGGCTCGCCCTGGCATGCGGCTGCACGCTGACGCTGATGGTGCCGTTCATCCGTACTCCGGGCAGCGGGGGAGTGGCCCTCCTCTGGGCGGCCCTGATGGGCGCTCTGGCGGTCACCCTGACCATGCACCAACGACTGCGGGTACGACGCGGACGCCGACCTCTGCTGCATCCCGCGCTCAGATCGTCGAAGCCGTACCTGCTGGGCACCGCCGTCGCCATGGCCCAGTTCGGCGCCTCACTCGCCTCGGGGCTGGTGCTCACCGTCTTCCTCCAGGAGGGACTCGGCCTCTCCGCCCTGTCCACGGCGGCCGTCAGCCTCCCCTCGGCGCTCGCGATGGGCGTCGTCTCGGCACTCGCGTGGCGGATGGTGCGCCGCATCGGACCGCACACGGTGACCCTCGGCCTCGCCCTGGGTATCGGTGCCGCACTGGCGGGGGCGGCGGCCGCGCTCACGGTGCCATCGGCGGTGCTCCCGTTGGTGTGCGCCGCCGTGCAGCTGCTGGCCGGAGCTGCCGCGGGGCTCACGGTCTCGCCCAACCAGACCCAGGTCCTGCATCACGCGCCTGCTGAGGCGGCGGGAGTGGCAGGCGGCATCCTGCAGATGGCGCAGCGCATCGCGGCAGCGGTCTGCCTCAGCGCGGTCTCGGCGGTGTATCTGCATTCCGCGCCGATGCCGCCGGGAGGAAGCGGTCCTCGCTTCGCGTATGCGCTCGCTTCGTGCGTCGGTGCCGGGCTCCTCTCGATGGCCCTGGTGCTCTCACTGCTGCGCGGGGCCACGACCGGTCGACCTGCGATGCCCGCGGACAAGCCAGGACAGCAGAGCCCCGCACCGCAGAGACACCGAACGACGTGAACCCACCACGCTCCAGCACCACAGGACGAACAACGATCGGAAGCTTGATGAGCCCGGAATTCCTCTGGTACATCCCGAACACCGTGCGGCCCGGTCATCGCGGTGACGACACGACATCCGGCTGGGGGTCCATCGAGTACTCGACCGAACTCGCCCTGACGGCAGAGGACCACGGCTGGGGTGGCGCGCTCCTCGGCACCGGATGGGGGCGCCCGGACACCTTCACTGTCGCCACCGCCCTGGCCGCGCGTACCACGACGTTCAAGCCCCTGATCGCCGTCCGCCCCGGGTACTGGCAGCCCGCTCACTTCGCCAGCGCGGCCGCTACGCTCGACCAGCTCAGCCGCGGCCGCGTCCTGGTCAACATCGTCAGCGGCCTGGACAGCCCGGCCGCCTACGGTGACGACAACGTCGATCCCGCCGCGCGCTACGCCCGCACCCAGGAGTTCCTGCATCTCGTGCGGCGCCTGTGGACCGAGGAGAACGTCACGTTCCAGGGCGAGCACTTCCACGTCACCGGCTCGACGGTCAGCCCGCAACCTTTCGTCAGCGACGAGCGGGCGCACCCGACCCTCTACTTCGGCGGCGCGTCCGAGGCGGCCGAACGTGTTTCGGCGGCCGAGGCCGACGTACAGCTCTTCTGGGGTGAACCGCTCGGGGGAATAGCCGAACGCATCGCACGCCTGAAGGAGCTGAGCGAACAGGTGGGGCGCCGCCATGAGCCGTTGGAGTACGGGCTGCGGATCACGACCGTGGTACGCGACACCACCGAGGAGGCGTGGCGCGCGGCGGAGGAGAAGGTCGCGAAGATGGCGGCCGACTCCGGTGAGATCGGCTCGTGGATGGGCAACCGAAGGACGGCGGTCGGTCAACGGCGGCTCCTCGACCTGGCCGAGCGTGGCGAGGTCCTCGACACCTGCTTGTACACCGCGCCGGGCAGGTTCGGCGGCGGGGGAGCGGGGACCACGTGGCTCGTCGGTTCGCCCGACGACGTGGCTGCGGCACTCAACGCCTACCGGGCGCTCGGCGTCACGCACTTCGTGCTGTCCGACACGCCCTACAGGGAGGAGACCCGACGGATCGGCGACCAGCTGTTGCCCAGGCTGCGGTAGGACCACGGCTGAAACAATCCTCAGCCCGGGCTCACGGCCCGGGATGCCCTGACGTCGACCACGAGCTTCCCGCGGACTCCGCCCGCCTCCAGCGCGCGGTGCGCACCGGCGATGTCGGCCAGTGGGTACACGCTGTCCACGACAGGGCGTATGGCGCCACTCTCCGTCAACCGGGTCAGTTCCGCGAAGAGTTGGTGGCGGGGGTTGCCGCTGAAGAACCGTACGCGTCGCGAACCGAACACCGTGGACCCCGCGATGTAGGAGAGCGACGCGGCCATGCGCCGGTTGTCGAAGGCGACCGACACCATGCGGCCTCCCGGTGCAAGCAGTCGGCGGTACGCGCTCAACTCCGTGCCGACCGTGTCGAGTACGACGTCGTAGGGACCGAGGTCGGCCGCGCCGGTGGTCGCGTAGTCGAAGGCCTCATCGGCTCCGAGGTCCCGCACGAGGTCGAGGTTCTTGGCACTCGCGAGCGCCGTGACCTGTGCGGCGTACGCCCGCCCGAGCTGGACGGCCACGCTCCCGACGCCGCCGCTCGCGCCACGCACAAGGAGCCGCTCACCCGCCGCCAGACGGGCCTTGTCCCGCAGCGCCGTGATCACCGTGGTGCCGACACCGGGCAGGGCCGCGGCCCGGACCAGCTCAAGACCGGCCGGAGCGAGGGCCAGCTGCCGAGGGCGTACGACCACGAACTCCGCGGCGCTGCCGAACCCTTGGGACCGTGCCATGGTGCCCCACACCCGGTCGCCCTCCGTGAGGCCGGGCACGGGGGAACCCAAGGTCTCCACCTCACCGGCGAAGTCGACCCCCATGCGCTTGGGGAAGCCCCGTCCGGCAAGTCCCGTCACCAGCCGCACCTTCCCCGCCCGGCCCATCAGCTCGCCACCGTTCACGCTGGCGGCGTGGACGCGCACCAACACCTCGCCCGGGCCTGCGACCGGCTTCGCCAACGTGCCTTCGTACAAGACCTCCGGAGAGCCGTACCTGTCGTAGAGCGCCGCGCGCATGTCACTCATCGTTTCCGTATCCCTGTCTGTGGTCGCCGGATGTCACTGTCAGCGACGTTAGCGCGCTAAACGGAGAGAGGCGTCCACTTGAGCTAATGTGAGAAACATGCCTGCTGATTCTTCTCGGATGCGGCTGCGTTCGGACGCGCTCCACAACCGCCGGCTCGTCCTCGAAGCCGCCCGCGACCTGTTCGCCACGCGCGGCCTCGACGTGCCGATCGCCGCCATCGCCCGCCGGGCAGGCGTCGGCGTGGCCACGCTCTACCGCCGCTTTCCCACCCGGGACTCCCTGGTCACGGAAGTCTTCGCGGACCAGTTCGCGGCCTGCGTGGCAGTCGTCGACGACGCCCTCGCGGACCCCGACCCGTGGCGCGGGTTCCGAACGGTCATCGAGAAGGTGTGCGCCATGCATGTGGCCGACCGCGGATTCACCGCGGCGTTCCTGACGGCATTCCCGGACGCGATCGACCACGAGCGGGAACGCGAGCGCGCCGAGCGGGGCTTCGTGCAGCTGGTGCGGCGCGCGAAGGACGCCGGTCGGCTGCGCGACGACTTCGACCCGGCGGACCTCGCGCTCCTCCTCATGGCCAACTGCGGCATCACCGTGGGCTCCGCCGAGGAGGCAGCGGCCGCGTCCCGGCGCTTCGTCGCCTACCTCCTCGATTCCTTCCGCGCCGACCGCACCGCCCCGGCCGAGCCCCTGCCTGCGCCGGTTCCGCTGGAGCTGCGCCACGTAGGGTCCGGCAGGTGAGGTGACACACGCACGATGCGCCGGGGACACCTGACACATCTGACGGCTCCGATGGGTCGACATTCAGCCTCCGGCGGGAGCCGCCTCGCAGCGTATTGCGTCCGCGTCCCAGTCGTACGACAGTCAAAGTGCCCTTTGTAGGGGCGAGTTGACGGCTCGCCACGGAGGGCTCGCCCCGGACCCCGGCGACAGATCACGCCAGTGATGTGGACCCTGCCCGCCGAGCGGGCATCCCGCCGGGGGAGCCGGGACATGGACCGACGCGAACGACGTGAACGACGCGAACGACGTGAACGCAGTGAGCTGACCGAGCAGGAATGCCGCGAGCTGTTGGCCTGTGCCTTGGCCGCTCGACTGTCCGTCGTCCATCGCGGCCTTCCGTACATCGAGCTGGTCAACCTCATCGACCTCGACGGGGAGCCGGTGGCCCTGCTGCCCGACGACAGCGACATCGCCCGGGCCCTATCGGCCGTCATCTCCCCGCGCAGACTGGTCGCCATGCAGACCGACGACCTGACCGAGGCCCACCGCTGGGTGCGCTCCGTCACCGTCGTGGCCCGGCCCCGCTGGATCGTCAGCGTCGACGGACTGCGCGCGTGCCGTCGCGCCGCCGCGGCCTGCGGTGTGCACGCCGCCCTGGACGCCTGGTTCCTGGCCCTGACCCATCCCGCGCTCTCCGGCCACCGCACCGCACTGCGCGGGGCGGCGCACCTCAGGCTCGCGGCGCCGCAGGCCCCCAGGAGCGCCGTAGCGAGGTGACCGGCTGCCGCGCGGACAATTGCATCCCCGCCGCCGGCAGGGAACTCAGATCTGCGGAGCCTTGCTCGCCGACCGGCCCCGGCCCTCGACCGGCACGTCGAGCGGGCGGGCGAGGCCCACCACTCCTTCGTCGAGGCGCTGCAGGTGGCGCAGGACGCGGTAGGTCACCGTGCCCGAGCGGGGAGCGCCGGATCCCTCGGCCTCCAGCATCGAGGCGATACTGGCACCCGACTCGACCTCGCCCGTGGCCTTGTCGTCGTCCACGTACTCGGCGATGACCTCGATGTTGTGGGCGATGCGCAGGCCGGCTCGCTCCAGACGCGGATCGGCCGCGATGTTCTTGCTGTACGGCACGAGCTCGGCCGTCGCCGCCAGGGAACGGGCGTGATAGGCGCAGGTCTCCAGGAGCGCCACCAGGTAGCGGGCGGTCCTGCGACGGCCGCGCAGCGGAGTGATCGGGTGGGTCAGCGGCTGGATGGAGGCGCGCAGATCGTCGAGCGCCGTGTCCAAATCCCGCGCCTTGTCCAGGAGATCGGCCGCCGGGCCACCGCTGAGCTGCTCGACCGACGCGGAGATGACGTCGGCGAGCCTGGTCAGGACCGTGTTCAGGAGTTCGTCCGTGCGCCGGTCGGTGTGCACGGGCAGTACGAGGACCGCCGCGATGATGCCGCAGGCCGCTCCGAGCGCCGTCTCCTCGATGCGCAGCCAGAGCACGGAGAGGCTGTAGGTGTTCAGGAGTGTGTAGAGCAGGCCCAGCATCGCCGTGACGAAGAAGGACATGAGCGCGTACGACAGGGGAGCGGTGAAGAACATCGCGAAGATGAAGACCAGGACGAGCGCGAACGCGACCCAGGTGTGGTTGCCGACCAGGCCCGCGAGCGCCACACCCGCGACCACCCCGAGCACCGTGCCCAGAAGCCGTCGATAGCCCTTGACCAGGATCTCGCCCGTGGAGGCGGTGTTGAGGAACACCACCCAGCAGGTGAGCACCGCCCAGTACCAGCGCTGGGTGGAGAGGAACTCGCCGCCGATGATGGCCAGGGTCGAGCCCACCGCGACCTGGAACGCGGCCCTGGTGGTGGGGCGCCGCAGCCCGGTGCGGTCGTCCGCGTCGTCCTCGGCGGCCTCCTCGGCACCGGCGATCGCGATGTCCTCGGCGTCGAACTCCTCACGGGAGCGGGTCGTCGCCGGTGAGTCGTCCGACTCGTCCTGGGGGCCGTCGAGCGCGATCCGCAGACCGAGCACGGCTCGCGCGGCCTCACCGATTCCGCGGAAGACGTCCTGTACGGCCATCGAGGCCCGCGGCAGATTGTCCTCGTCGCGGTAGCCGAGCAGCCGGTTGCGCACATGGGCGAGGGCGGTGCCCCGGTCGTCGGCGACGGGGCGGCCGACCAGCAGGTGCAGGGCGTTCAGATCGCGGCGCAGGGTGACGGTCGCGTCGTCCTCGGCGCGGATGCGCGTCCCCGTCGCCGGTACGGGCGCGTGCGGCAGGTGCAGCGTGAGGGTGTCCGCGCGTTCGGCGCTGCGCGCGTTCAGGAGCAGTACGCCCAGACGTTCGGCCGCGATCTCCGCGTCCGCCACGCGGCGTTGGACCAGCGTCGCCGTGGCCGCGTCGGGGGTGCCCTCCTCAAGGCGGCCCTGGATCATCAGGGCGGTCTCGTGCAGCCGGGCGGTGCCCCGGCGCAGCTCTCCGAGGACCTTCTCCAACTGCTCGGGCGTGGCGTCCAGAAGCTCTGTCTGCGTGGCCACCAGCTGCGCGAGCCGTGCTCTGAAGGCGACGCGCAGCCGCCCCAGATCACGCCCGGGTGTCTCCGGTACGACGGCGAACCGTACGACAGCGCTGCACGCGAAGGCGACGGCAAGAGCCAGATACAGGCTGGGCAGGGCGGACGTCGTGGCGCCCACGAACAGCGAGACGAAATAGACCTGAAAGCCGATCAGACCGAGGGCCGTGCCCCGGTCGCCGAACCGGCGGCTGTAGACGGCACCGAAGATCAGCGCGACGAAGAAGATGTCACCCGCGACCACCTGAGCGTGCAGCAGCGCACCCAGGGAGATCGCCGTGAGCGCGACGGGCAGGCCGAGCGCGAGCGTGACCGCCTGGCCGCGCACCTCCTTCTCCTTGATGGCGAAGGTGGAGACCATCGCGGTCATGGCGCCCGCGACCATGTGGGTGACGTCGGTGCCGAGCAGCGCGAGAACGACGAGCGTGAGCGCGATCGCGCCGACCGTCCGCAGCCCCGCCATCAGTCGCAGGAGCCCGGGATCCGACGCCACAAAGCGGTCCCATGTGCCGGTCCTGGTCCGCCGTGTCACTGCGCTCACACCCTCATCTCCGCTGTTCAAGGCGAGATTCTGTCATGGCGGGTGCAACCGGGGCTTGAGGGTTCACAGCGTGATACGCCCAGGGCGTCGGCCGGACGTGCGCAGAAGTCTCCGGGGCGAGTTCAACGAAACACTTGAAGTCATGAATCCAGCAGACGACGAACTGACCGGGGCAGAGCGGTGCGCCGCCGAGACCCCGGAGCTCCATGACACAAAAGGCGAGACCGCTCCCGAACCCGCCTGGCGGCGATGGTGGACGCTCCTCGCGGTGAGCGCGGCCCAGCTCCTCGTGGTTCTGGACGGGACCATCGTGAACATCGCGCTGCCTTCCGCGCAGAGCGCGCTCGGCATGTCCGACGCGAGCCGCCAGTGGGCGATCACCGCGTACGCGCTGGCCTTCGGCGGGCTGCTGCTGATCGGCGGCCGGGTCAGCAGTGCGCTGGGCCACCGGCGTACGTTCCTCATCGGTTTGATCGGCTTCGCCGCCGCGTCCGCGCTCGGCGGTGCCGCCGTGGACCCCGGGATGCTCTTCGGCGCCAGGGCCCTGCAAGGAGTGTTCGCCGCGCTTCTCGCGCCCGCGGGCCTTTCGTTGCTGACGATCACCTTCACCGAGCCGGGCGAACGCGGCCGGGCGTTCGGCGTGTTCGCCGCGGTGGGCGCCGCGGGTTCGGCGGTCGGCCTTGTCGCCGGTGGACTCCTTACCGAGTACGCGAGCTGGCGCTGGTGCCTCTACGTCAACGTCCCCGTCGCCCTGCTCGCGGTGCTCGGCGCGACCTTCGTGCCGCGGGACCGGCCGGTCCGGGGCGAGGGACGGCTCGATGTGGCGGGCGCCCTGCTCAGCGCCACGGGCTTCGCCGCGATCGTGTACGCCTTCAACGAGGCCGAGCCGCTCGGGTGGGGTTCTCCGAAGGTCCTCGCCCTGCTCGCGGGCGGTGTCCTGCTGCTCGCCGCGTTCGCCGCCGTCGAGGTCCGGGCGCCGCGGCCGCTGCTTCCGATGCGGGTAGTCGCGCACCGTGTCCGCGCCGGCGCGTTCGTCTCGATCACCCTGCTGTTCGTCGCGATGTTCGGCTTCTACCTGTTCATGAGCTACTACACACAGACGATCCTCGGCTACTCACCCGTCGAGGCGGGCCTGACTCTGATCATCAATGCCGTGGCTGCCCTGGTCGGCGCGACACTGATCGCCGGAAAGCTGCACGGGCGCGTCGCGCCCGCCGCACTGATCGTGCCGGGGCTGCTCGCCGCGGCGGCGGGGATGTTCCTCCTGACCCGCCTGACAGCACAGAGCACGGATGTCTTCCCGCTCTACTTGGTACCTGCGCTGCTCCTCACCGGCCTCGGCCTGGGCTGCGTCCTGCCGCCCACCGCGAGCCTGGCCACCGCCGACATGCCCCCGCACGACATCGGCGCCGCGGCGGCGGCCTACAACGCATCGCAGCAACTGGGAGCCGCGCTCGGCACGGCCCTGCTCAACACGGTCGCGGCCAGTGCCACCGCCTCGTATCTGGCGTCCGCCGTGGACGCCACTGCCACGGCGGCCTCCGTGCACGGCTACACCACGGCCCTGATGGTCGCCTTCGTCATTCTGGTCGCCGCCGCGTGCGTCGCGGCGGCGCTGACCAGGACCCCACGATCCCGCTGACCGTACGGCGCCTCAGCGCCCGGGCGCCCCGGCGCGCAGTCCGTCCATGACCAGATCCATGAGCCGTCCGGCGCGCGCCTGCCAGTCGCTGTGCGGATCGATCTGCCAGAGGCCCGCGATGGCGAGCAGGAAGTCATCGGGGGTGAGGCCGGGGCGGACGGTGCCGGCCTCCTCGTTCGCCTTCAGGAGGAGCGCGACGGCCGAGCTCACCGGGCCGTGCCCCACTCCGGCCAGCGTGCCCTGCGTACTGGTGGCCTTGCGCATCGCGTCGGCCAGGCCTGCCTTGGCCATGGCGTACTGCGCGAGACGGTCCATCCACTCCCGCAGGGCCTGGTCGGGGGCGCGGGTCTGAAGGAGCTGGCAGGCGGTGTCGGCGACCTGCTGGACTTCGTAGCGGTAGACCTCGAGGACGAGGGCTTCGCGGTTGGGGAAGTTGCGGTAGAACGTCCCTTGTCCGACGCACGCCTTCTTCGCGATCGCGCTCAGCGGGGCGTCCGCCGAGCGCGTCAGCTCGGTCAGGGCCACTTCCAGGATGCGCTCGCGATTCCGTTGCGCGTCCGAGCGCAGCTGTGCGTCCTTCTTCGGGTGCACTCGACCTCCTACCGAGAATCACGGCCCGGGCCGCTCTTGCTAAGCGGACAACTGTCCGTTAAGTTTTGAGGCTAACGGACAGCTGTCCGCTTAGGGTCACCATACCGGCAGACTCAGCTGGTGGGGATGGTCGGTCGCGATCGCCGTGGACCGCTCGCCCCATCACATACGCCATGGGTGCCCCGAGCGGACCCCCCTCACGCACAGCGCCATCTCCTCCCGGGCTCTCGGCCGGGATCGCCTCGCACGACGTACCCCCTCTCACGTGACAAATAGCTGACAGAAGCGAAAGAAGGCTGATCGTGGCCCTATCGACGTCCAGCGCCATCACCCTGAACATCAACGGCGAAAAGCACACGCTGCCCGTCGACCACCGCACCACCCTGCTCGACGCCCTGCGCGAGCGCCTCGATCTGACCGGCACCAAGAAGGGCTGTGACCAGGGGCAGTGCGGCGCCTGCACGGTCCTCATCGACGGGCGCCGGGCGGTCTCCTGTCTGCAACTCGCCGTCGCCTCCGAGGATCGCGAGATCACCACCATCGAGGGCGTGGCGGACGGAGAGCGGCTGCACCCGGTGCAGCAGGCGTTCCTCGACCTCGACGGATACCAGTGCGGCTACTGCACACCGGGGCAGATCTGTTCGGCCATCGCCGTCATCGAGGAGCACGCGGCGGGCTGGCCGAGTGCCGCGACCACCGACGTACGGCCGGAAGCGGGTGTGCCCGAGCTGAGCGCCGACGAGATCCGGGAGCGCATGAGCGGCAACCTGTGCCGCTGCGGCGCGTATGTGTCGATCGTCCAGGCAGTCGCGCAGGCGGCAGCCACCGAGACCGAGAGCGCGGAGGTCGTGGCATGAGGGAATTCGGCTACCAGCGGGCGCACGACGTCCCCGGCACGGTCGCGCTGCTCGGCACCGACCCCGACGCACGCGTCCTGGGCGGCGGCACGAACCTCGTCGACCTGATGAAGAGCGGCGTAGAGCGGCCCGGACTGCTCATCGACGTACGCGAGTTGCCCCTCGACAGGATCGAGGTCACGGACGACGGCGGTCTGCGGATCGGCGCGACCGTCACCAACAGCGACCTCGCGGCCGATCCCGAAGTGCGCCGCCGCTACCCGGCGTTGTCGGAGGCCGTCCTGGCCGGCGCGTCGGGCCAGCTGCGCAACATGGCCACCGTCGGCGGAAACCTGCTCCAGCGCACCCGCTGCGGCTACTTCGCCGACCTGTCCAAACCCTGCAACAAACGTGACCCCGGCAGCGGTTGCCCCGCTGTCGGGGGTGAACACCACAACCACGCCATCCTCGGCGCCACCGAGCACTGCGTGGCCGTCCACCCCTCCGACATGGGGGTGGCGCTCGCCGCCTTCGACGCCGTGATCTCGTACGAAACGGCTGAGGGCACCGGCGAGTTGCCGCTCGCGGACTTCTATCTGGCCGTGGGCAGCACCCCACACCTGGAGACCGCGCTGCCCTCCGGCGCACTCATCACCGGCATCACCCTGCCGCCCGCGCCGGTCGCCGCCCACTCCCGCTACCGCAAGGTGCGCGAGCGCGCGTCGTACGCCTTCGCGATCGGCTCGATCGCCGCCGCGCTCGACGTCCAGGACGGTGTCGTACGCGAAGTGCGCCTGGCCTTCGGCGCGGTGGCGTCCCGGCCATGGCGTGCCCGGGAGGCCGAGCGGGTCCTGACGGGGAGCCCGGCGACCGCCGATGCGTTCGCCGCCGCGGCGGACGCCGAGCTGGCCGCCGCGCAGACACTGCCCGACAACGGCTACAAGGTGACGCTGATGCGCAACCTCGTCGTCGCCCTGCTGACCGAGCTCACCGAGGAGGCCGCACGATGACGACGACGACCACGTCCACCGGGTCCACGAGCGCCGTCGGCGCCTCGTTCACCCGCGTGGAGGGCCGGGACAAGGTCACCGGCGTGGCCCGGTACGCGGGCGAGATTCCCTTCGCGGAACTCGCCCACGGCTGGCTGGTGCTTTCCACGATCGCCCGCGGCAAGATCCTGTCGGTCGAGTCGGATGCCGTGCGCACGATGCCCGGCGTGCTGGCCGTCATGCACCACGGCAACGCGCCGCGCGTCGACGGGGACTACGTCAGCATGCTCGGCCCGCCCGACCCGATTGTCGAGGTCTTCCAGCACGACCGGGTGCCCTTCGTCGGCTGGCCGGTGGCGCTGGTCGTCGCCGAGACCTCCGAGCAGGCGCGAGAAGCCGCCGAGGCGCTGGTGGTGCGGTACGAGGAAGAGCCGCACGACGTCGCGTTCTCCGCCGGGCACCCCGGCACGTACACGCCGGACGGCGACGGCCATCTGGTGGAGAAGGGCGACCTGGAGGCCGAACTCGCCGCGTCCGCCCACGTCGTGGACGCGGAGTACACCACCCCCGAAGAGCATCACAGCTCGATGGAACCGCATGCGGCGATGGCCCGCTGGGACAACGGACGCCTCGAGGTCGTCGACTCCAACCAGGGCAGCACCTGGGTCGCGGACGAACTGGCGAAGCTGTTCTCGCTCGACCCTTCCTCGGTACGGGTGCGGTCCGAACACGTCGGCGGCGCCTTCGGGTCCAAGGGCGTACGCGTGCACCAGATCCTCGCCGTGATGGCGGCGACCCAGCTCGACCGCCCCGTCAGGGTCGTCCTCAGCCGCCGCCAGCTGTTCACGCTCACCGGCTACCGCAGCCCCACCGCCCAGCGCGTGCGGCTCGGCGCCGACGCGGACGGACGGCTGCGCGCCGTCGACCACCAGGCGCACAGCCTCTCATCGACGGTCCATGAGTTCGTCGAGGCGAGTGCCGGGTTCGGACGTCCGATGTACGCCTCCGACGCCCATCGCAGCGTCAATCGCGTGGTGCGCCTGGACGTGCCGACGCCGACCTTCATGCGCGCGCCCGGTGAGGCTCCGGGTTCGTTCGCCCTGGAGTCCGCGCTCGACGAACTCGCCGAGCGGAGCGGCGTGGACCCGATCGCGCTGCGCGCCCGCAACGAACCGGACGTGGGCCCCGTCTCCGGGCTGCCGTTCGCCAGCCGCAACCTGCTGACCTGTTTCGAAGAGGGCGCCCGCAGGTTCGGCTGGGCGGACCGGAACCCGCTTCCCGGCCTGCGGCGCGAGGGACGCTGGCTGCTCGGCACCGGCACGGCGGCGGCCACCTTCCCGGTGATCGTCATGCCGTCCACGGCGGCCGTGACGGCGGAGGCCGACGGAACCTTCACCGTGCGGATCACCGCCGCAGATGTCGGAACGGGAGCGCGTACTGCCCTGACTCTCATCGCCGCGGAAGCCCTCGAGGTGCCCCAGGACCGTGTCCATGTGCGCATCGGCGACAGCGACTTCGGCCAGGCGGCGATCTCGGGCGGCTCGATGGGCACCCGCTCCTGGGGCTGGGCGGTCACGGCCGCTGTGGGTGAGCTGCGGGAGCAACTGGCCCTTGGCGGTGACATTCCGCCGCAGGGGATCACCGTGCGCTCCGACACCAGTGCGGCCGTCGGAGCCCTCTCGCAGAGGGAACGGCACTCCTACGGCGCGCAGTTCGCCGAGGTCGCCGTCGACGTCACCACCGGTGAGGTGCGCGTTCGGCGCATGCTCGGCATGTTCGCGGCGGGCCGCATCATCAACCCGCTGACCGCACGCAGCCAGTTCGTCGGCGGCATGACCTGGGGCCTCTCCATGGCCCTGCACGAGGAGGCCCACCGCGACCAGGCGACGGGCGGCCACGTCGGCGCCGACTTCGCGGGCTACCACTTCGCCGCCAACGCCGACGTGCCGGTCATCGAGGCGGACTGGGTGGAGGACACCGACGCGGACGACCCGATCGGCATCAAGGGCATCGGCGAGATCGGCATCGTGGGAGTCGCCGCGGCGATCGCCAACGCGGTCTGGCACGCGACCGGCGTACGCCACCGGAACCTGCCGATCAGGCCCGACCGCGTCCTGAACGGGGGAGGAGCCCTGGATGCTTGACATCGCCGATGCGCTGCACCGCTGGGTCGAGGAGGGCCGGGACTTCGCTGTCGCCACCGTGGTGACGGTGGGCGGCAGCGCGCCGCGCGCGCCCGGCGCCGCCCTCGCCGTCGACAGCGAGGGCACAGCCATCGGTTCGGTCTCCGGCGGCTGTGTGGAGGGGGCGGTCTACGACCTGTGCGTCCAGGCGCTCCAGGACGGCCAGGCCGTGCGTGAGCGGTTCGGCTACAGCGACGAGGACGCCTTCGCGGTCGGCCTGACCTGCGGCGGCGTCATCGAGGTCCTGGTCACGCCGCTGGGAGCGGACGCGCCGGCCAGACAGGTCTTCGCGGCGGCGCTTTCGGCCGCGGCCCAGGGACAGGCGGCGGCGATCGCCCGCGTGTCCCTGGGCCCGGCCGAACTCCTCGGCAGGGTAGTGCTCGTGCACCCCGACGGATCGTACGAAGGAGGTCTGGACGGCCATCCGGACCTCGACCGTACGGTGGTGGGGGAGACCCGCGCGATGCTGGACGCGGGCCGCACCGGCGAGTTCGTCGTCTCGGAGAGCGGATCGCGCTGCGGGGTGCCTCTGACTCTGTTCGTCGAGTCGAGCGTGCCCCCGCCCCGCATGATCGTGTTCGGTGCGATCGATTTCGCCGCGGCCCTGGTGCGCACGGGCAAGTTCCTCGGTTACCACGTGACTGTGTGCGACGCCCGTCCCGTCTTCGCCACGCGGACGCGTTTCCCCGAGGCCGACGACATCGTGGTCGACTGGCCGCACCGCTACCTCCGGGACACCGCGACCGACGGCCGCACGGTCTTGTGCGTACTCACCCATGACGCCAAGTTCGACATCCCGTTGCTGGAGGTGGCCCTGCGGCTCCCCGTGGCGTTCGTCGGAGCGATGGGCTCGCGCCGTACCCACGAGGACCGCAACCGGCGCCTGCGCGAAGTGGGCGTGACCGAGGGGGAGTTGGCTCACCTGCACTCCCCGATAGGGCTCGACCTCGGGGCCCGCACCCCGGAGGAGACCGCGCTGTCCATAGCGGCGGAGATCGTCGCGGCGCGGCGGGGCGGGACGGGCGTTCCGCTGACCGACTCCGGGATGCCGATCCACCACGAAGCGAGGGCGGGCGGCTCCACCGCGGCCGCGTGACCTGACTGAACGTGAGGGCGGCCGCAGTGCTTGGGTAC